>JBATTM010000752.1:0-2818 GCA_049670545.1 Polyangiales bacterium | reverse complement strand
AGCTGAGCTGGCCGCCGTCGAACACGGTGGGAAGGTCGGCGAGCTCGCCGGTGCACTCGACGAAGTTCGACCAATGACCGGTGAGGGCGAAGTTGCCGAGGTCGATGAAGCGCTTGTCGCCATCGCCCGCGGAGAACGCGCTGTCGAACTTGTGGTTCGGGAAGAGGACGCGGACACCTTTGTCGTAGTATTCGTCGAGCTTCTGCACGACGGTCGCCTGGTCGCATGCCTGGAACTCGCCGAGCGGGACGAGGAAGCAATCGAAGAGAAACGAAGTCTCGATCCCGAGGACGACGGCGAGTTTGCCTTCGGCAATCACCTCGCGTGCTTCGGCCGGGCTCTTCACGATTCGGAACCAGCCCTGACCAGGGCCACCCGACTGCGCGTCGATGTAGCGCTCCATCGCGTACGTTTCCTCGATGATGCGGTCAGCCGACACCATGTCGTTGCACGCGTACCGGGCCGGCTTGTTGCCGAGCGCGACGAACGTGTCGCACAAGAACTTCATCGTCATCGCGTGTTGCACGAGGAGTCGCATCCCGGCGAGGTGCGCGCGCTCGACCCACTTGTAGTACTGGGTTTGGTGCGTGGCGCTGTCCCGGGCGTTCGGCCACGAGGTGAACTCCGGATACCCTGCGGTCGCGTGATTGAAGTCCGGCGTCTCCCCCACTGCGAGTGGGGCGATGAGCTCGCCGACGGATAGGCTTCGGTTGTCGAAGGCGAAGCCGAGCAAATCTTTGCGCCCGTCGGGGCCGTGCGGGATGTCGCAATCGGGGAGGGCGTGCTCGACCCCCAGGCGATGGAACGCAGAGCCGTGGTAGAGGCCGCCGCCTGCGAAGCCGAAGTTGGTGAGAAGGTGCGCGTGGGTCTCCGCGAAGCCGAAGAGTGAGCCATCTTCGAACTCGATCGGGTTGAGTTCACCTTCCGCGTCGACGGTCAGCTCGGGGAATGTTGCGCATCCCGCCTGCTCCGTGAGCTCGATGGCGTCGGCGTCGTCACGCTCCATCGCGATGCCGGACGCCGAAAGGTAGCCGCCGGACTTCACATGACGGAGCCAGATCCGCCCGCCGCCATCCTCAGGGGCGAGGAGCTCCCACTCCCCCTCGGACTGAAATTCGTCGTCGATCTCGACGACACCACCGATGCTCTGGGTGTCGGACTCGAGCACGGAGGCGCGCTGAAGGGTAGCGCCGTCGGACACGAGGTACTGCTCTTCTTCGTCCAGGAGGAGATACACGCCGAGGTCTGCTGCCCGCATCCGAAAGCGTGAGGCCATATCGGCGCTCTCGGCCGTTGCGGTGAAGGCGTCTCCCGACTCCGAGAGCGCTACGAACTGGGCGCCACTGGAAGTCGCAATCGAGACGCAACCGCTCGCGAACGCGAACACGTCGACGCTCGGGGAACCGGGGTCGGGGTCAGAACCATTGCTGCATGCGCTGACCACGACGGCGAGAAGGGTCAGGACGAGGGGGAGGATTCGCGAAAAAGTCATCGCGGCGAATTAGCACGTCACGTGCGTGCGTCCCAGCACGGGGCCCCGAGATGTCGGTGGAAAGACGCGTCCCAGGCCGTCATGAATCGTGTTGCCATGCCGCGGTCTCCTCTACATCCGATTCTAGGGCTTGACCGGGGCATGCCGGCGCATCACGTTCTGGCGCAGTGGCTGCCGAGTCTCTCATCGCCGTGTTCATCGACTTCGAGAACTTGGCGATCGGCGCCCAAGTGACCAACTCGAAGAAGTTTCGGGTGGAGTTGGTGCTGAAACGCCTGCTCGAGAAGGGCCGGATCGTCTACAAGCGCGCGTATTGCGATTGGAGCCGGTACCGTCCGGCGGTCAAGGAGTTCCATGGGCACGGCATTGGGCTCGTCGACATCCCGCAGACCAAGATGAGCGGCAAGAACAGCGCCGACATCCACATGGTCGTCGACGCGCTCGACCTCTGCCATTCGAAAGAGCACATCGATACGTTCGCGCTGCTGTCGGGCGACAGCGATTTTTCTCCGCTCGTCGCGAAACTGAAAGAGAACGACAAACGGGTGATCGGTGTCGGGGTCAAGAAGTCGACCTCTGAACTGCTCATCGCGGGATGCGACGAGTTCGTCTACTACGACGACTTGGTGCGTGCAGCGAAGCCGAGCCGAACCCGGAGCGCAGGCGGAAGTGCCAAGCTCACCAAGAAGGACGAAGCTCTCGATCGCTTCATGGAGACCGTGCGATCGATGAACCACGACTACGAAACGATTTGGGGTTCGATGGTGAAGCAAACCCTTCGGCGCGTGTACCCCGGCTTCAGCGAGAGCTACTACGGCTACCGGAGTTTTTCTGATCTGATGAAAGATGCGGAATCGCGCGGGCTCGTCGAGCTGAGCTTCGACCCGAGCGGAGGGAACTACCGCGTCACCCCCACGTGACGGTGCGAGCCCGGCGCGCTATCTGAGCGCGCATGGACCTCCAACTCACCGTGCCCGCACTTCTGTTCCCCGCCATCAGCCTTCTGTACCTCTCGTACAACGGACGTTTCCTCGCGCTCGCGCAGCTCATCCGCAGCCTGCACGAGAAGTGGCAAGAGGACGGCGATGAGTCGATCTACGGCCAGATCCAGAGCTTGCGGCGGCGCCTCAAGCTCATCCGCCGGATGCAGATCTGCGGTGCGATGTCGTTCATCTTCGCCGCGTCGAGCATGACCGGGCTCTTCTATGGCTACGTGCAGCTGGGGCAGGTGCTGTTCGGCGCTTCGCTGGCGATGCTGATCGCCTCGGTCGTGTACCTGCTGCGCGAGACCATCATCTCCGCCGACGCGCTCGAGATCCAGCTTGG
>JBATTM010000751.1:0-3570 GCA_049670545.1 Polyangiales bacterium | reverse complement strand
GGATCGACGATGAGGGCGTGGCCGTACGACCAGCGTCTTCCGTAGTGGTGGCCCGTTTGCGCCGCGGCCAACACATAGCTCTGTTGTTCGACCGCCCGCGCGCGAAGGAGGACGTGCCAGTGGTCCTTGCCGGTCGTCAGGGTGAACGCGGCCGGAATCGCAAGCGCGATCGCGCCCTGGTCGACCAGTTGGCGGTAGAGTTCCGGGAACCGGAGATCGTAGCAGACGCTGAGGCCCATCGTGCCGAACGGGGCCTCCGCGACCGCGGTCTCGCACCCGGGTTCGACCGTCTCAGACTCCAACACGCGGGTTCCGTCGGGCAGGTCCACATCGAAGAGGTGGATCTTCCGATACACGCTCACGATCGAGCCGTCTGCCCGCATGTAGATGCAAGCATTGTGCACCTTTCCGGCGGTCGCGCTCCGCTCCCAGAATCCGCCGAACACCACATCGGCGGACGCCCGCATCGCGACCTCGCGGCACACATCGAGGATCGGGCCGCCTTCCTCGAGCGACTCTGCGATGTCGAGTTTGCCTGCCTCGGGCCCAAGATACGAAAAGCACTCGGGCACGACGACGACCGACGCGCCACGCCGCGACGCCTCGCTCACCAGGTTGCCCACGGTGCGCATGTTCGCCTCGACGTCCTCCGTGGAGGTCATCTGGATGACGCCGGCTAGAGTTGTCTGCGACTCACTCAATGCGAGAATCTTCGCATCGACACATTCATCAGCAAGCCGAGCCCCAACATCGTCGAAAGCAGGCTCGACCCTCCGTAAGAGAATAACGGAAGGGTCATGCCAACGACCGGAAGCAGGCCGGACACCATGCCGAGATTCACGACGGCCTGCCAGAAAATCATCGCCCCGACGCCCACCGCCAGCACGGCACCAAACCGGTCCTTGGCTTGGGATGCGATTCGAAGCGCCCAAAGGACCAAGAACAAGTACAGGCCTACGAGTAGGAAGGCGCCGATGAACCCATGCTCCTCGGCCCACACGGGGAATGGGAAATCGGTGTGCTGGTCGGGGAGAAAGCGGAAGCGCGTCTGCGTGCCTTGGGTAAACCCCTTGCCAGCCCACCCGCCGCTTCCGATGGCCACCAAGGATTGGTGGGCGTGCCATCCGGAATCGAGAAGGTCGGCCTGAGTCCCGCCAAGCCGGTCCCAAAACGCGGTGATCCGTTCCTTCTGGTAGCCCTTGAGCAGGTAAGACCAAGTGATCGGTGCGGCGACGAGGAACGACGCGGCGAGGGTCACGACCGAACGAAGCTTGAGCTCGGTCAACATCATCACGCTCGCGAAGATGAACGCGAGCACCATCGCCGTGCCGAGATCGGGCTGCAGCAGCACCAGTCCCATGGGAAGGGCCAAAATGAGCCCCGGAATGATGAGGTCGACCAAGGTGCGACCGCCAACTTTGGTATCGTGATGGAGATACTTGGCGAGCGCGATGATCAGTCCGATCTTCATCAGCTCGCTCGGCTGAAGCGAGAACCCGCCCAGCGCGATCCAGCGGGTGGAGCCACGCACGCTTCGCCCCAAGACGAAGACGAGCACCAACGCGGAGATGCACGTGCCGTAGATCGCCCACCCGTAACGCTCGAAGTTTCGATAGTCGATCGCAACAGCGATGGCAGCGACGCCGAAGCCGAGGATCAGCCAATAGAGTTGCTGTACGTACGCATCCGAAGTCGTTCCGCCCTCGGTGGCGCTGTAGAGATTGAGAACACCAAATAGGGCAATCGTCGACACCGCCACGAAGAGCGGCCAGTCGAATTCATCGCGGACGGTTCTACCGATCGCCATCGCTATTCCGGCTCCTGGATCTCGAGGGCTCGAAAGTACTCTTCGAGGACGTGGGTGGCGATTGGGGCCGCACTCGCGCCGCCGGAACCGCCGTGCTCGACGAGGACCGCGAACGCCACCTGCGGATCACCGGCGGGCGCGAACCCTGCGAACCAACCGTGCGACCGATCGAGATACCAGGCGCTCGAAGACTCCTCGGAACGACTCTTTCGGCTGACGACTTGGGCGGTGCCTGTCTTGCCACCGACGGGGACACTGCCTTCGACACGTGCCCGATACGCAGTACCCGACTCTTCATTGACCACGTCTCGGAGCGCGCGTCGAACCAACGCCAAGTGTTCGGGCGCGATGCCCACGTCTCTTCGCACCCGTGGCTGAAACGTATCGGATAGCGATCCGTCCGGCGCCTTGATGTTCTGCACGACTTGGGGCGTGTGGAGGGTGCCGCCATTGGCAATCGCGGCGTACGCCATTGCGAGCTGAAGCACGGTCACGCGAGTGTTTCCCTGGCCGATTGCCGTGTTGAGCGTATAGCCCGGCCGGAAGGCACCGTAGTGTTCTTTGTACCACTCGCGGGTCGCCAAGAAGCCCTCTGCCTCACTGTTGACCCCGATCCCAGAGCGCTCTGCGAACCCGAACGCGTGCGCGTAGCGGTTGATACGCTCTAGACCGACCTCTTCAGCGAGTTCCCAGAAGTACACGTTGCACGACTGCACGAGCGAATCGTAGAGGTCAACCCATTCATGGTGGCGATTGCAACGGAATTTCTGTCGACCGATCTTGATCGACCCCATGCACTCGATCCGCTGCATCGGGTCGACCACGCCGTCGCCAAGTGAGGCAAGCGCGGTGATCACCTTGAACGTAGACCCGGGGAAATAGGTTTCGTAGATCGTCTTGTCGATCAGAGGACGAAACGGATCCGAGGTCAGCTCCTCGTAGCGCTTGGTGCTCAGCCCACTACTCATTTCATTGGGGTCGTAGACTGGCTTTGAGTAGAGGGCGAGAATGGCACCCGTGTTGACGTCGACGACGACGGCGGCCCCAGACGGGTAGGGTCGGAATGCGCGATCAAACGCCTCCATCAAGCGCATGTCGATCGTCAGTTGCAGATCGTGTCCCGGCACAGGGCGCTTGAGCATGTCGACTTCGAGCGACTGAGGGCGTGCCCCCTCGAGCGCCCTGCCCCGCGCGTCGACGACTACACGCCGAAACCCGCGGGCGCCACGGAGCAAAGACTCGTAGCGCCTCTCGAGGCCGCTCCGCCCGATGCGCTCACCGGCTCGATACGGATTCGTCACGTTCGCACGTGACAGGTCTGCGTCGTTGACCTCATTCAGGTAGCCCACCAAATGCGCACCGAGGGTCGAATAGGGATAGTAGCGCAGCGGCACCGTGACGATGTCGAGCGCTGGCAACTCGGCCAGATGAGTTTCGAGCGCGGCAAGCTGTTCTCGGGTGATATCTCTGAAGAGTTGAAGCTGGTGGGAACGACGCGCAGGCGGGATCTCTGCAAGCTTGGTCAATACGGCTTCTTCTTGCGCAGGGGTGAGGCCCATGAGAGACGCGATTCGGGCGATGTCCTCTGGCACCTTCAATAGCCGGGGTGTCGCGTAGACGTCATACGATGGACGGTTCGATGCAACCACGCGGCCCTCGACATCGCGGATCACACCACGGGTCGCTGGCAGCACGAGGGTCTTCGTGATGTTGTCTTGGGCGATCCCGGACCACCGATCGCGTTGGAATAGCTGCACCTGAGC
>JBATTM010000750.1:0-1913 GCA_049670545.1 Polyangiales bacterium | reverse complement strand
CTCGTGTCCGTTGGAGACGTACGCCCGGCGACTGCCGGGTCCCCGCACGTGATCAGATCCGCGCGCCCTAGGCCCGCAATCATGTGGCGTCCTCCAAGGCGCGGCGCAGGCGTCGTTCGGCCTCACTCGCAATGGATCTCAGCTGTGGATCATGGGTGAACTGAAAGGTCTCTCGGGGGCTTGCGGCCGCCACGAACAGATCCTTCGCGTGCCCTTCTTGCACGACGACATTGCAGGGCAGGAGCAGGCCGATATGAGGATCGATCTCAAGCGCCATATCCATCAGATCCGGGTTGCATGCGGCCAGAATGACGTAGTGTCGAAACTCGGTACCAGGCTTGGCCTGAAGGGCCTGCTGCACGTCGATGTGCGTGACCACACGGAACCCTTGGCGCCAGAGCGAGCGGCTGACAGACGCTACCGCGCTATCAAAGTTCGACTGGGCGAGCCGCTTTCCAAACCCGTACGGGAGTTCGTGCATGGAGTCCTTCCGCAGTGATCACATCGTGCTCATTCGGGACGATGGTCGTGTTTGGACGATCAAGCTGAGCAAGAGCAATGCCAGCGGTCGCGGACTGGCTATTCACGGGACTGTGATGATTTCCCGACGAGCGCGGTGACCGGCGCAGTCAACACCGTAACTCGATCGGTTACACATAGCGTTCGCCAGGGGCCGACTCGGGCGGACGATTCCAGTCGCCGTCTCAGGGCCCTGGTGACCGAGACGGTCGGCGATTCGTAACGTTTCTGGTCACTAGGCACGCGACCACGCCACGCATGGGTCTATCCATCGTGTCCGAATCCCTAGCATTCGCGTCTGGCACTCCGCTTGCACGGGTCGACCGGTGCGACGATGACCCGAAGGGACGGCAGAAGGAGACGAACGATGGCGCGAGCTCTGTTCGGTGCGCGCGTCACCCATGCGTGTGCCTTGGCGCTGACCTGTGGCGCGTTGGCCGCCTCGCCTGGTTCCGCCCAGAGCCAGGAGAGGCTCAACCTGGGTGACCTACTCATCGAAGCGCTCCAAAAGCAGCCCGAACTAACACGATTGAGGCAGCGCGCGGCTGCGGCCCATGAAGTTCCGTCTCAGGTTCGCAGTCTTCCCGATCCGTCGTTCGACTTAGGTGCCGCCAACTTCCGTTTTTACAACCCGGGGCTCGATACGGCCGCGCTCACCGGGCTTGTCTTCGGGATTTCGCAGCCGTTTCCCTTTCCAGGCAAGCTGCCGAGACGCCGAGATGTCGCAGAAGCGCAGGCGACCGTGTCCGACCGAGAGGTCGCGCTGCTCGAAGCGGTCGTCATCGAGCGCGTCCAGCGGGCGTACTGGCAACTTCATTTTGCGGAACGTGCGTTGGATATCACGCGCGTCAACCTCGATGTGATCAACACGCTCACGAACGTGGTGCACTCCCGCTTTGCCGTGGGTCAGGCCGCGCAGCAGGATGTCCTCCAGGCCCAGGTCGCCCATAGCCGGTTGAGAACAGAATTGCAGGAACGTGAGCAATTCGTGCAGTCGGCGAGGCGAACCCTCAACAGCGCTGTCGGTAGGGCCCCAGGCGACGAGCTCCCACCGACCGACGCGCCCGATCGATCGCCACGCGCCGTGGATCGTACGCGTCTAGCGCGGGCAATGTTGGTCGAGAGCCCGTTCCTCGAGGTGGCCCGCGCCGCCGTCGAGTTGCAAACGAAGAGCGTGAGGGAGGCGAACTACGATCGCGCACCTGACCTGCTCGTCGGCGCCGACTATCGACTCCGTGGGGTGGTTCCGGGCGACCCGACCGACGGTGCGGACATGTTCTCGGTCGGGTTCGGGATGACACTCCCTGTATGGGCACGAAGCAAACAAAAGGCACGTATCCGGGAAACCCGGTACCGACTCGCGGAAGCCCGCGCGTTGGAGGACAGCGTCGTGC
>JBATTM010000749.1:0-3664 GCA_049670545.1 Polyangiales bacterium | reverse complement strand
GGATCGACTACGCGGAGTCCCTCGCCATGCAACAGAGGTTGCAGGCCCGGCGCATCGCTGGTGATATCGACGACGTGGTTCTGCTCCTCGAGCACGACCCCGTGCTCACGCTTGGGCGTTCGGCACGGAAACACCACGTCCTTGCGTCCGCCGACACGCTCGAAGCGCGCGGCGTCTCGGTGCACGAAGTCGGCCGCGGTGGCGACGTGACGTACCACGGCCCCGGCCAACTCGTCGCGTATCCAATCATCGATCTCAAGCCTGACCGCAAAGACGTGCGAAAGTACGTGTGGTCGCTCGAAGAGACCATGATTCGAACGTGTGGTGACCTCGGGGTCGAGGCCTCACGGATCGACGGGCTCAACGGCGCTTGGGTGGGGTCGCGCAAAGTGGGCGCGGTCGGCGTTCGCATCAGCCGCTGGGTCACGATGCATGGCCTCGCGATCAACGCGAACCCGGACCTCTCGCACTTTTCGTGGATCGTTCCTTGCGGAATCGCCGACAAGGAAGTCACTTCACTGACCAGGGAGCGGGGGCGCGAGGTCCCGGTCGCGGAGATTCTCGACCGCACGGCTACGCACTTCGCATCGCTCTACGACGCACCGGTGGTGTGGCAAGACGGCCCCCCTGCGTAGCCCGCTATCGCAGGAAATACTTGATCGCGCTCTGCCCCATGGCGGTGGTCCCTGCGCCGGCGACCCCGGCAGACACGGCGTTCCCAGCACCAGGAACGAACTTCGCGATCGTTTGCGCCGAAAAGCGGAGCCCCATGCCAAGAGTCCCGACGATACCGAGGCTCGCCAACCATTCCGCGAGCGTTGTCCCACTCCAGGTGCGTCCGCCAAGGTATGCAAGCGAGCTGACCATCATGGCCTGAAGCGGCCCGAGCAACACCATGTCGGAAAGCGGGATCGGCGTCACCCCCACGGTGACCGAGACGGCCGTGCACGCCTGTACGATCTCGTTCCCGATGCGGATCCGTGCATCACGGGCGCGGGTCAGTGCACGCGCGGCTTCGAGGCGAGCCTCCATCGGAAGCGCCAAGACGATGGCTTCGGAGAGGCCCTCGAGGCCGAAACCCGAAATCGCGGACACGGCGCGGGCGGGGTCCATGTGTGCCGACTTCTCGCGAACGGCCACGGCCAACTCGCGACGAGCCTTCTCGATGTCGTCCGGGCCATGACCGATCAAGTCGCAATGGGTCAATAGGGGGAACACCCGTCGTTGTGGGGCGCCCTCCGGCATGGCCTTCAACAGCGAGGAAGCCCGTTCAACGATCGCCTTGGCCTCGGCGAGGCGACCCGGCTCGATCATGACGAGGACGAGATCGGGTGGATGCGTTCCGATTGCGGCTTGCCATTGAGGGAGTGCGTCGGGCGCATCGATGTCGAGCTCGAGCCATTTCATCTTTGCGCCCACGTGCTCGATGTGAACCCACTGGCCGTGGTTCGCGTGGACGGCTTCATGCCCGCCCCGCCGCTCGATCAGCGCCCGCAGAAGGGAAGAACGTCCGCTGCTGGGCATCCCGAGGGCGGCGATGCGCGGAGGCCGGCGGTCGTACAACAGAGCGCGGAGTTCGGTGAGGTCGTTCTTGACGCCGGATACGATGGGGACGCGATCGAGCACTTTGACCAATTGGTCGAGCGCCACCTTCTTTGCCGAGCCGGCCATGCGTCAATTCATTCGCGGTACGGTCTATGCGCGCAAGCCGAGTCATGTTAACGTCATCTCGATTGGAGCTTGGTGGGGTGAGCTGGGTCGAAACGATGCAACACGTCGGAGGGCGTCTCGTGCCTGCAGCCCTCGACTTCATGCACTCGCAGGGGAGCACCGTCCCAGACGCGGGGGTGACCGGCGTCCGGTGGCTGGCCGAGCGCATCGAGTCGTTTCTCGAGGAAGACGCACCAGGCACCGACGACGACCGTTTCGTCGAGGGCGCTGGGGCTCTGCTCGGCTTGTTGTTGATCGAGCACCTGGGTGGGCGCACGCAAGTGCACGACGGGGCGCACCGACTGCAGCTCGGTCGGTTCGGATGGTTTGATCCCTTTGGGGCAGTCTCAGAAGCGCTCGACGCCGAAGACCCTCGGCAGTGTCTCGCCGAGTATCTCTTGGTCGCCGAACGTGAGGCCGGGCAATCGGGTCCGGTGTCGCGGGTCGTATCGATCTTCGCGCAGGTCCTCGAGGAATCACGCCCGGATCTCGGCATCACATCGCAGCTCGAGCTGAGCGTCGAACTGAGCAATGGGGCCACCGTCGACCTAGGGCGGCTCGAGAAGGTGGGGCGGGACCAAGACGAAGAGGCCACCATGGAGGCCGCGCGCCGCATCGTCAGCATGCTCCCGGGCGATGGCGCTCCCCGCGAAACGCGATGGTCGGAAGCCCTCGCGCGACTCTTTCCTCGTCTGGTCTCGACTGCGTTCTTGCACGCGCTGCCCGACCAAGACTCACTCTACCGGCAAGACGTCGGCCACGACGTCCATCTGACGCTCCAGCTGAGATACGGGCCCCGTGCCCGATACGTGCGCGCAGCAGAAGTGGAGGCCTGGGCCAGTGCGGGAGACCCCTTCCACCAGTCGGTCCGAAACCTGGCCGCGCATTCGCGGGAGCTCCGTATCGAGCCTATGGAGGGCGGCCTCCTGCGAGTGCGCCAAGGAGACGGTCTCGACGCGGCTCGCCTCGTGCTTCCCGATCTGGCGGTGCGGCTTCGCCAGCTCTCGTCCGACCCGTGGATCGCCTCTGCGCCGCACCGCGATGTGCTGTTGGTCGCTCCTTCGTCGAAAATCGAGCTGCTCGCCGCGTACGCTCGAGACGCCGCCGAACGTGCGCCGCATCCGATCTCCGATGCGCTGTTCTCGATTCACGAGGACGGCCTTAGCGCGATTCATCGCTAAAACGACGACTTGGCTCGCCGATTAGGCACGCGAAGCACGCGTGTGCAAACCGCTTGGAACGCGTCACACTATGCCGTGGCTGAGACCTACCCCATGCGCGACCACCCCTACGCTTCCTTCATCGATCGGGTGAACAAGCCCTCCCAGTACCTAGGCGGGGAGCAAGGAGTCGTCCGAAAGCCCTGGGGCGACGTGGAGAGTCGAATCTGCCTTGCGTTCCCGGATCTCTACGAGATCGGAATGAGTCACCTCGGCTACAAAATCCTCTACGACATCGTCAATCGCAGCGAGGGATTGCTGGCCGAACGCGCGTACGCCGCGTGGGACGACATGGAGAAAGAACTCCGGGCGGCTCGCCAAGCTCTCTGTTCACTGGAGAGCGCGCACGCCCTTCACGAGTTCGACATCGTGGGGTTTTCCCTGCAGTTCGAGCTAACCTACACGAACGTCCTTCAGATGCTTGATCTCGGCGGCATTCCCGTGCGGTCGGCGGACCGCGGAGAACACGATCCGTTGGTGGTCGCAGGCGGGCCCACTGCGACACATGCCGAGCCGATGTCCCCGTTCATCGACGCGTTTCTCATCGGCGATGGCGAGCGCAAGCTTCCCGAACTGATGCGTGAATGGGCCGCGAGCGGGGCGGAGGGCGTCCCACGAGCGGAGCGCCTTCGACGCATCGCGAAGCTCGGCGGCTTCTACGTCCCCTCCCTCTATCGGAGGTCGTTGTGCGAGGATACGCAAGTCTGGGTGGTTGAACCCGGCGATACTGACGC
>JBATTM010000748.1:0-8860 GCA_049670545.1 Polyangiales bacterium | reverse complement strand
TCCATTGACCGTCTCTTTAGCGTCCATTCGAGCACCGTTCGCGACCACGATCGTCGTCGGCCTCTCCCACGACCTCAGAGCTCCAGGAGCTTCTTGACGGCGCGTATGACACGAGGGGCTTGGATCGGTTTCTCGATGTAAGCGTTAGCGCCGAGAGCCATCGCACGATCACGATCATGGGGAGCGCTCTCGGTCGTGATCACGACCACGGGCGTCTGGGCATGCCGGGGATCCCCGCGTACGTGACGGACGAGCTTCAGCCCATCCATGACAGGCATGTTCACATCGGTCAGGACGAGGTCGAATTGCTGAGTCGCCAAGGCACGTATTCCAGACAGGCCGTTCTCGGCGGTCACGACTTCCATCCCTGGAATCCGAAGCAAGGACTCAGTCAACATGTGACGCATGGCCTGAGAGTCTTCGACGACTAGACAGCGATACTGGACCATGACTTCCTCATCGTACGACAGCCGGCAGGACTACTCAAAGTTCGCGCCACCTTCCGGGGTCGGACCCGCCAACTCTGCCAGCATGTCGCCCAGCGCCCAGATCCCCAGCGATTGGTGGCGCACCCCCGAACGCTGTGCGGCCAGTGGCATTCCCGACACCACGGCGGTCTCGGGGGCCTCCACGAGCACCGTGCCATTTCGCTTTCCGATCGCACTCACCCCAAGGGCGCCGTCGTCACCCATTCCCGTCAGCACTACCGCAATCGCCTGAGGTCCTAGGACACGTGCAGCCGATAGGAAGAGTTGATCGGCCGAGGGGATGTAGCGGGTCCCGTGGTCCGGAGCCACCACACGCAATGCGGGCCCGCGATCCGATGGCACGATCTCGATACACCGGCCCCCGGGGCACACATACGCATGACCCCGCGCAAGACGTTCGTATGGCTTCGCCTCCGTGACGTTGACGATACCAACACGGTCGAGGCGCTGTGCGAAGGTCTGCGTAAAACGCGGAGGCATGTGTTGCGCGATGACGAAGGCCGCATCCACGTCCGCGTGCAGATGCCGAAAAAGCGTGAGAAGTGCCTTGGGTCCCCCGGTCGAGGCTGCGATCACGATGACCTTACTCGGGACGCGTCGCATGACCGAGGGCTCACGGCGAGTCTTGGGAGCCACCCCTGCATCGAGTCGAACGTCGAGTACGCCCACCGCGGATCTGCGAAGCGCCAAAGGTGACAACTGCCGCACCACCCGCACTTTCTCCTCGAGCTGCCGACGAAGACGCTCGAGAGGCGCCCCCTCCCCGTCAGGCTTCGAGAGAAAATCGATCGCCCCGAGCTCGAGGGCACGAAACACGCTCTCCTTGCCCGACTGACCCGAGATGACCACGACGGGGAGCGGGTTGCGATCCATCAGCAGGTGCAAGAACTCGAACCCGTCGAGCCTGGGCATTTCGAGGTCCAGCGCGATGAAGTCGGGCGGGTTGGCCTCGACCAATCGAAGGGCCTCCGCTCCGTCACGCGCAACGTCGACATGAGAGATTCCCTCGATCTCGGTCAGTATCGCCGCGATCGTTCGTCTGTTGAGGGATGAGTCGTCGACGACGAGTGCGTGCAGTTGCCTCACGCGAACTCACCACGTGGGGGCAGATCCGTATAGGGAATCGGCCTTCGGTAGACGATGTCGGTCGTGAGCTGAGCGATCTCGAATGCCGTGCTCGACTGTAAGAGGGACTCGCTGTGACCCAGGAGCAGATAGCCCCCCCGGTGCAGTCGCTGGTAGATCGTATCGAGGACTTTGCGACGAGAGGTGTCGTCGAAGTAGATCAATACGTTCCGGCAGAAGGTCACATCGACTCGGCCGACGATCGCTGAACGGCGGTCGTTCATCAGATTCAAGTGCCCGAAGTGGCACATCGATCGGATGCGCGGGTGTACCTGGCGGCCCTCGTCGGTGGAGATGAAGAAGCGCTCGTACTCGGGGATCATCGCTCGAAAGCTCGCTGCGCTGTAGGTCGCGTCGCGTGCTTTGCGGAGCACCCGTCGCGAAATGTCGTTCCCGAAAACTCGAATGTCCCAGCCTTCGAACAGCCCCGAGGCTTCGATCAGCATCGCGATCGTATATACTTCCTCGCCGCTCGAGCATCCGGCACTCCAGACGTCGATCCGGTTTGAGCCGCGCGCGCGTGCGCGTGCCTTGACGACGGGAAGAATCTCGTCGGTAAAAGCCCTCAACTGGTAGGCCTCACGAAAGAAGTACGTCTCGTTGGTGGTCAGCACCTCCGCGGCACGTTCCAACTCCGCCTCGGCATTGGGATGATGGCGAAGATACCGATAGTAGTCTTCGAACGCGTCGAGGCCCAGCTCTCGGAGGCGCTCTCGCAAACGACGCTCGACGATGTAGGAGGAGTCGTCCGCAAAGTAGATCCCGCAGAACTGGTTGACGTAGTCGCGGAGGAGACGAAACTCTCGGAGATCGAGACGCGGCCCTACATCGTGAAGAAGACTCACGTCATTCCTCGATCGGCAGGCCACTCTCGATTGCACGTCTCACCATCGCATCGGTCTCGCCATCGAGAGCGTTGGTGAGAAGAACGCGACTGCGCTCGGTACCCAGATCCAGAAGGAGCTTGATCGCGAGCATGCGCACGTGCCAACCGGGATGAGACAAGCCACGAGCCAAGGACGCCTCGGCATCGCGGGTGGGCAGAGTCCGTGCGGCCCGAAGACCCGCTTGAAACACTTCGTCGTCGTCTTGTTTCAGCGCGCGCGCGACTGCAGCTCCGACATCTGGACCCCCAAGCCACGCCAGCGCGTCTAGAGCGGCTGCAACCACGACTGGCTCGTCGTCGTCGAGCAGCGCCCGGATCTGCGGAACCGCGAGAGATGCCTCCCGCCTTCCAAGCGCGAGCGCGGCCTCCGCGCGAATCGGCGGAAAGGGCGAATCGAGCGCCGTGCGAAGTGGACCGTCAGCCTCTCGACTACTCATCTGACCTAGCGTCTTGACCGCGGCGATTTGAACATCGATATCCTCATCAGCGATCGCGTATCCAATCAACTGTGCGACATCCGTTGCGTTCGCCATCGCGAGGGCCTGAACGGCCGCGCGACGAGTGCGTGGATCGCCGCTTCGGAGCCCGCGTTTCAGCACTTCGATCGCGCCCGCGGAACCCAGCCGCGACAGCACCTGTGCGATGTCGCCACCTCCGGGTCCATCGAGATCAGCTCGCTCGAGGGCCTTTTCGACAGCCTCCGGAACACGTTGAGCGAGGATCTCGAGCGAACTCGTCGCCGCAGCACGAACCACGTACGACTTGCTGTTCAGACACTCGACGAGCGCCTGGCAGTCTCTCGGATCATCCCACCAGCGAAGACTCTCGGCGGCCGAGGCGCGGACCGGTTCGGCCCCCTCGATCAAGTCGCGTTCGATGAGGGAGCGAACGCGATCTCGCGTGTCCACCCGAACGGCATCTCCGTGGGAATAGCAGAGTTCGGAAGCGAGGCCGAGTGCCAACGCCCACACTCGCGCCTCGGAACTTCGAAGCATGAGCAGCGGCTCGACCAAGCTCCCGCCCCATTGTCGAAGCGCCGCGATGGTGTCGGGGCACGCGACGTCGTCCGCGACCGTCTGCAGCACGGCTTCGAGCGAGGATTCATCCTCGCAAAGCACCGCCAAGTACGCTGCCGCACGGCGCGTGTGGGTATCCCCGTGAAGAAGCCCTTCGTAGAGCGCATGACGAAGGGGCTCGTTGGACGCGCTTAGGCGGTCAACCAGCTCTGCCTGCTGCGTGTCTGCTTCGTTGACCAGCTGCCCCATAGCGCGAATCGCTGCGGACGACGCCTGCGGTGAAGCGTCGACCGCCAGTTCCAGCAGAAACTCGAGCGCCTGCGGATCCCCGGTCCGTCCCAAGAGCTCGGCAGAGATGCGGCGCACCAGTGCGTCCTCGACTGCGGGACCGAGGCGTTCCCACGGAACCTTTGTGCCGAGGCGAGTGAGGCCCTCGACGATCGCAATGCGCAGAAACAAATCGCCGGTTGCCATCCGCTGCTGCAGCAACGCTTCTGACCGCGATCCACCGATGTTGACCAGGGCTTCGACCGCCGCCGCAGCGGTGTTGGTATCGTCGCCGGCCAACATCTCCCCAAGGCTGTCGACCATCTGTGGGTCACGGGTCTTGCCCATCGCTTCGATCAGAAACTTTCTCGCCCCATGGCTCGTCGACGCGCATGCCGCGTTGAACCTCGTGATCGCGCCCTGCCCGATCAGGCCCAGGACCTCGATTGCCGCGTTTCGTAGGCCGATGTTGTCCGTATCGACGACGCGGGCCAACAGCGCGTCGATCAGCTGCGCCTTCTGGCCGCTCGCCGCCGCGAGCGAAATCGCCTCACGTCTGACCCGCCAGTCCGAATCGCTCAGCGCATCCAGAATCTGCACGAGCGGAGTCCCAACGGGTCTCAAGCTCATGGTGTGCACGGCCTGGCGACGAACGTCGGGATCGGCGGAGTTCAACGCACGTTGTAGGTCGTCGGCTTTCAAGGAGCCTCCGAGGGCAAGAGCGAAATCTCATCGCGTTCCAGGCGCATCGCAGGTTCTGCAAGACGGTCTGCATCGAGCAAGAATACGAGCTCGTTCCCGTGCTTGTAGGCAGAGCGGATCCCCCGTTGCTCGTGCCGTTCGTCGAGCGCGGGCACGGCGCGCTCCGGCTGAGCGGAAGACGAGAACACGTCGAGTACCGAGTCGACCACGATGCCAACCAGGCGATGGTCACTCTCGAGGATGATCCACTTCGACTTGCGGGTCGGGGCCTGGTACTCGAGCCCGAACAGGCTTCTCAGGTCGACAACAACGACAACCTCTTCGCGATAGTCGGCCACGCCGAGCACGAATTCGCGCTCTCGCGGAAGCTCGATGATCGGCAAAGGATTCACAATCTCGCGAATCCGCGAAACCTTCAATGCGTACATGACCGGCCCCACCGCAACGCGGATGAGGTTCTTGCTCGCACCTGCGGCGTATGCCCTGCTGGAGCTCCTCACGCCTGCCTCAACAGCGACACCGGGTCGATCAGGATGAGCATCCCGCCGGCCTTTCCGGACTCTTCTTCTTGGACGCGCCCGATCCCGACGACGTAGTCGGAGAGTTCGGTGCCCATCGCGCTCGCGTATTCGATTTGGTGAGGCTCGAGTCGATAGACCTGGATGACGCTCTCGACCGCCACGCCGATCAGCTCCTGTCCGTTGTCTACCAGGAGCACGCGCCCGTAGGGTTCGGGATCATGAACCTCGAGTCGAAGGAGCCTGGGGAGGTCGATCACCGTGACGATCTCGCCACGCACCGAGATAACGCCCAACAGATGGTCAGCCGCTCGGGGAACCTCCGTCAAGGGAGGCGGAATGAGAATCTCGCGAACCGCGTCTAGGGGCACTCCATACGCCTCATTGCCTGCCAGCACGCCGAGAACGGCGATCGCGGCGGTGCTATCTCCGTGCGCTGGTGCCAGCGTAGCTCTCTCCCCACCACTCATGCGCGACTCTCCAAAGCGCGGAACGCATCCGGGCCATCGAAGTACTCTGTGAAGAGGGACGGAGCATCGAGCACGAGCGCCACTTGTTGATCTCCAAGGTCTGTCGCGCCTGCGAACCCCCGAACGGACGATAGGCTCGGCCCAAGCGCCTTGATGATGACGTCTTCTTGCCCGATCAGTTCGTCGACGACAAAGCCGAGCTCACGGTTTCCCATCGCCCCAACGACGACGTACTCGCCCTCACGGACAGTATCTTTTCGGAACCCGAACAAGCGCGCCAAGTCGCAGATGGCAAGAGTCTCGCCCCGAAGCGAAATGACCTCGCTTCCCTGAATCGTGCGGATCTCTTCGGGCACATAGGGAATCGCTTCCCGTACTGCCGTGATCGGAAGCGCAAATATTCGGCCCGCAATTCTGACGATGAGCGTGCGAATGATCGCAAGCGTAATCGGTAGGGTAACCGTGATCTTGGTCCCGGTACCACGTTCACTCTCTACCGAAACCATGCCGCCGAGGCGGAGGATGTTGGTCTTCACGACGTCCATGCCGACGCCACGGCCAGACATGTCGGTCACCTGCGCTCGGGTGCTGAATCCGGGCAAGAAGACGAGATTCAACATCTCTTGACGAGACATCTCTTTGCCCGCTTCTTCGCTGATCAAGCCCCGCTCGACCGCCTCGTCACGGAGTCGATCCGCATCCATGCCGGCACCGTCGTCCTCAACCTCGATCACGACGTTGCTGCCCTTCTGATACGCGTTGAGGGCCAAGGTCCCTTCTTCGCCTTTGTCGGCCCGCTCGCGCGCGGCAGGGGTCTCGATTCCGTGATCGATCGCGTTCCGTACGAGGTGCATCAAAGGATCGGTGAGTTCTTCGACGATCAATTTGTCGACCTCGGTGCTTGCACCGGTGACGACGAGCTTGACCTGCTTGTCGCTCTCTCGAGCTGCTTGCCTCACGATGCGTGCGAGCTTGTTGAACACCTGACCAAGCGGCACCATGCGGACGTCGAGGATTCCGGTGCGGAGCTCCGAGAGCTGACGCTCGAAGCCACGGCCGATTCGGTCCAAGTTCGTCATCGACTGCCGATGCAAAGCATCATTCTTGAATTGATCAACGAGTCGGCTGACCGCGCTGCGAACCAGCGCCAACTCACCAACAACGTTCATCAGGTGGTCGAGCTTGCGAATGTCGACACGAACAGAATCTGCGACCGAACGAAGCGAAGCGTGCCCCGCTGCTTCGCTGGGAGGGCCCATGCTAAGCGCTGGAATCGAAGTGTTCCGTGGCGGAAGGGTCGCGAGATTCGTACGCTCTGCGATCGCGTCGACTTGCCCGTATGCAGTCCCGAAACGTTTCCGCAGCTCGGCCTCGGTCACTCTGGCGGCGAGCAGGACCACGAGTTCGATCGTGTCTTCGTTGCCGCCCTCCATGCTCGGAAGGTAGGTGATGATTTCTGCCTGATCTCGAGTCTCCTCCCGCAACTCTTCGATCGAATCGTCGATCGCCATGAGATCGAACGATGCACGCAATCGGTAGAGGTGGAGCCCCTCACGAATGCAGGCTCGGAGCCGGTGTTCCTCGTATTCGGTGAGTACCCCTAGTACGTCCGGATCGATGGCGTACCGGTCGAGAGGATCGTTGTCGTCGACCTGCTCTATGGTGGCAAGGCTACGAATGGCCGCGACATACTGCTGTACTCCGGCTTCCTCTTGCGGCGACTGTGGGTCCTCGAGCGCGAGCAGTCGCTGAAATCGCTCTACGGAATCAAAGAGAACATCGAGCAAATTGTTGTCGACGCGCAGCCTGCCGAGCCGGAGGTCGTCTAGCAGGTCTTCGAGTGCGTGGGCCACGGTGCCGACGTGCTTGTATCCGAACATCCCTGCGATTCCCTTGAGCGTGTGGACGCTCCGGAAGATCTCGTTGATCAACGGTGGGTCGATGCGCTCACCCCGCTGGTGGGCCTCGTCTGCAAGCAACAGGTCACGCGACAACGATTCGACGAGCTCCTGGGCCTCCGCCAAGAACTCCTGCTGGACGTTGTCTCGGGGGTCACTCATCCCGCGCCCTCCCCGATCGGGGTCACGAGTTTGGCGATCAACGCGCGCAGCTGATCCACCTCGAAAGGCTTGTGCAAGAACGCATCGGCCCCGAGCTCGAGGCCTCGCGCCACGTCGTCACTTCCTGACTGCGTGCTGATGAGTATCTTTCGGGCGCCTTGCTGGCGAGGACTCTTCTTCATGAACGAAAGAAGCTCGAGCCCATTGATGTCGGGCATGTTGACGTCGACGATGACGACGTCGAACGCCTGGGTCGCCAAGACTCGCAACGCCTCGAACCCGGTGGCCGCCTCCTCGACCCGCGCAAAGTCTGAACTTTCGAGCGCAGCGCGCACGAACGCGCGCACTGCGCCGCTGTCATCGACAATTAGAGCCTGAAACACCACTCGATTCCCCCGGCCTACAGCGTAACAGAGTCCGGAGGGCCCCGACCGGCCCTATTGGCGTGAAAACGAGCGCTTTCGAGCGTCACCGTCGCTACACGATGAACAGGTGCACAGCTCCCGAAGATATCGGAAGCTGTAGATTCCGGTTTGGTGACCGTCGCCCCACACGAGACGGACCGCGTAATTCCCGACCGTCTGGATGTCCTCGAGTTCGACATCGCCGCCTTCGACGAAACAGATCGGCCCATCATGCCCCTGACAATGCGCGCAGGGGCAGAACCCGCGAAGCACCTCGTGTGAATAGGTGCCAGTGTGGCCGTCCGCCCAGTCGATCTCCAAGACACGGGCACCTCGCGGCGCTCGAAGCTCCACGGGTTCGGTCGCGTCAGTCATGACGGACGCCCTTCCCAAGGTTGATGCGCGGCGGACGTTCGCTCGCGGACGGAAGAGGTGGCGTGGTTTTCGTCGAGTGTCGCCAAAGCGTCACGAATCTGCGTGCAGTCTTTGTCAGGCCAGGGTGCTTCCGGGAACCCGCCCTCACGTTGCGCGACGATCCAACGGCGAAGCGCCTCCGCTCCGAGGACGAGGTACCCCCCGCCACATGCACGGCAGACGATTCCACCACGGCTCGCATCGAACGACGCGGAGCGGCCTGCGGGAGGCGCCTTCCCGCAATGCACGCATCGGTCAAGCGTCGGTGAGAACCCCAGATGGGCCAGCACTTGGATGTGTAGTGAGAGCAGCGCCTCCTCAGGCGGTGCCCCAGTATCGAGCGCAGACAGGAACCGTACCGCGAGATCAAACACGGCTGGCTCCGGCTCGTGATCCGGCACTCGTTCACGAATCACTGCAAGCGCTGCGCCTGCCGCACCGATCGCCTCGAGGTTGCGCAGGATTGCCAGGAACGACTCCTCGGCCGTCACGCGCTCGAGGTGTGCGAGT
>JBATTM010000747.1:0-9910 GCA_049670545.1 Polyangiales bacterium | reverse complement strand
GGTTAAAGGGGACTGTCCCCTTTTTTACGTGCGTTTGATGCGGCGGGTGAGGGGGATGCTGGCGTCGGGGATGGTTTCGTCGGCGGAGGTGGCGAGGGCGAGGGCGTGCTGGGCGGGGAAGGATCGGGTGACGGGTTCTTCGCCGAGTTGCTCTCGGGCCCATGCAACGCTTTGTGAGAGCGCGTGTTCGTCGGTTTCGGTGGTGAACTCGCGAAGCAGGCCTGCGAGGTCGCGGCCCATCTCGCGCGCGGTGGGGTAACGAGCCCGCGGATCTCGCTCGAGCGCGCGGTCGACGATCGCGCACAGGCGCGGTGGGATGTCGGGGCGCGTTCCTGCGAGGCTCGGGATGTTCATCCCTTGGATGGTGCGGATGACTTTCACCGGGTCTTTGCCCTTGAACATCTTCTCACCGGCGAGGGCCTCCCAAAGAACCACGGCCGTGCTGAAGACGTCGGTTTGCGCGTTCGGGCGTGCCTCGTACGTGAGTTCAGGCGCCAAGTAGGCAATTTTGCCCTTCACGAAGCCCGGCTTGGTGATGCTGCTTCGGTCCATGGCGCGCGCGAGCCCAAAGTCGGTCAGTTTCACGACGCCACATGCGCTGAGCATCACGTTCTGTGGTGTGACATCGCGATGTACAATCGGGGTGGGCGCACCCAGCGGATCGGTGTGCTGGTGAGCGGCATGTAGCGCTTTCAACACTTCGATGCCGACCGCGGCGACGAGGGCCCAAGGGGCATCGAGCCCACGATCGGTGTGGGCCTTTGCCCAGTCGAAGAGCGTGAGCCCGTCGACCCACTCGAGTACGAGGTAGTACTCCCCCGCGCGATCGCGGTCGAAGTCGTGGATTTGTGCGATGTTCGGATGGTCGAGCTCGGATACGACGCGCGCTTCCTCGACGAACATTTTGAGGAAGTCTGGGTTTTGACTCAGGGGCGCAAGGACACGCTTGATCGCCACGGGACGCGAGAAGCCCGCAGCGCCGTGCGTGCGCCCACGGTACACCTTGGCCATCCCGCCTTCGCCGGCGAGCTCAAGAACTTCGTATTTGCCGCCAAGAAGCTCCGCCATAGGGTGAAACGCCTTAGCTTTCTTTAGCAGAAAGCACGGCGCCGAGTTCACCCTTCTCGTACATTTCGCGAACGATGTCACAACCGCCCACGAACTTTCCGCGGACGTAAAGCTGCGGGATCGTTGGCCAGTTGGTGAACTCCTTGATTCCCTGCCGGATGGTCGGATTTTCGAGGACGTTGACGTCCTGGAACTCCGAACCGGACCGCCGCAACACTTCGACGAGGGTCGCCGAGAATCCGCACTGCGGGAAGTGCTTCGAGCCCTTCATGAAGAGCACGACGTCGTTTGCGTCGATGATGCCTTGAATCTGCTCGCGAACCGAATCTTCCATCTTAACCCTCTTGCTTTGCCCAACTCTCGGGCGAGTAGGTCTTGAGCGCAAGTGCATGAACGGGCCCGGTCATCAAATCGCCGAGCGCCGCGTAGACCATCTGGTGCTGTTCGATGGGACTTTTCCCGTCGAATGCTTCCGATACGATCAGGGCCTCCCAATGGTCCTTGGTGCCAGTGAGATCGGTCACCACCAGGTGGGACACGCCACCAATGCCGGTCCGAATCAGCTCTTCGAGCTCTTTCGCTTCCACCATCGTTCTGTCTCCAGTCAGCGTCCTTCGGTACGGCCGCTCATGCGGATTGTCAATCAGCCGGCTTTCGGCGCCCGCGAATTTCATGGATTATTCCGGGGTGACCAATCCGACCTCCCATCAGCCGCGGTTCGCACTCGTGACGGGCGCTGCCGGCTTCATTGGCTCGAACCTCGTGCACGTGCTCATCGAGAACGGCGTCCGCGTCCGTGCCCTCGTTCTACCGGGCGTGGGCACCCAGAACCTCGACGGGCTCGGGATCGAAAAAGTCGAAGGTGACCTTCGGGACTCAGCATCGCTCGCCGGGGCGGTTGCCGGGTGCGACACGGTCTACCATCTCGGCGCGATCTTCGACTATTGGATTCCCGAAGCGGTCGAGATGTTTCGGGTCAACGTGGAGGGCACGATCGCGCTTCTGAAAGCGTCGCGCGCCGCAGGCGTCAAACGTTTCGTGCATTGCAGCTCCGTCGCGGCGATTGGCACGCTCCCAGGCGAGGATGCAGCGGACGAAGGCACTCCGTTCAACAACTGGGAGACGGCCGATGACTACACGCTCAGCAAATACATTGCAGAGAACGAAGCGATGCGGTTCAACGATTCGGTCATGGAGGTCGTTTGCGGGTTGCCCTGTCTTCCGTTCGGCCGGAACGACATCTCACCGACGCCAACCGGACTTCTCGCACAACGCTACGCAACGGGGCAGAACCCGTCCGTCTTCACGGGGGGCGCGAACGTCGTCAACGTTCGCGACGTCGCTGCGGGCCTACACTTGTGCGCGACGCGAGGAAGGCCCGGTGAGAGCTACATTCTCGGTGGTCACAACGTCACGTATGCGGAGTTCGCGCGCGTGCTGTGTGCCGCCGCGGGTTCGAAGATCCCCCGCATGACTGTCAATCCCGCCAAGCTCGCCTGGCTCGGCCGCATCAACGAATGGATCGCAGGCGTCACGGGCATCAAACCCTATTTCGCGCAAAAGGGGATGCTCTTCCTCGGCGGTCGCTTTCTCTACTTCGATATCACCAAAGCGAAATCCGAACTCGGGTACGCCCCCACGCCACTCGATCTGACTCTCGCCGAGACGGCCCGATGGTTTCTCGATGAGCGCGATCGCGTCCTCGGCGGGGAGGTCGTTCACGGCGTACGGCAGCCCGAAACGACCGTCACCGCAGGCCGCCAGTCACTTCATCCCGAATAGTGACTTCACGGTCGGCCGAGACAGCACGATGATCGAAAAGATTCCGAGGATCGTGCCGAAGGGAAACGCCAGGCACTCGCCCCACGCGCTCAAGTAACAGAACGTCCACCAATCGCGTTGGCGAATCTTCAGACCGACGAGAAAGAAGCCGATCGCGGTGACAACGGTCAGCACGAGGGAGCCGACCAGAATGCCGGTCACCAGTGTGCCGATCCCTTCGAGCATCGTGTCGGCGCCAGCGAACGGATCCACACCCGCCTGCCCCGAGATGTCGCCCATCGTGAGGCTCATCTCGCGACCGATCTCTTCGGCGAGGGTGGCGCCCACCATGGCGTACCCGATCAGCGGAATCGCGGTGAGCGCGGTGAGGCCGGCCATGACGAAGTGGCCGATGGAGAGTGCGCTCAGGTGCTCCGCATCCTCGGCGTTGATCGATGGTTCCACGACATCCCCCGATGGGATCGTGCTATGCAGCCCCGTCATGGGCAAGGTCGCGTTCGTATTCCCGGGGCAAGGCAGTCAGAAGGTCGGAATGGGTCAGGAGGCCTATGACCGGTTTCCTGAAGCACGCGCGGTCTTTGGCGCGGCCGATGAGGCCCTCGGCGAGTCCCTATCGACACTTTGTTTCGAGGGGCCCGAAGAAGATCTCAAACTGACGGCAAACACGCAGCCCGCCGTCCTTGCGACTTCGATAGCCTTGCTGCGCGCCCTCGATGCTTCGTGCGACGTGGTCGCGGGGCATAGTCTTGGCGAGTACTCGGCGCACGTGGCTGCTGGAACGGTGGGGTTCACGGATGCGATCCGGTTGGTGCGAAAACGTGGCCAGTACATGCAGGACGCGGTGCCCTACGGTGAAGGCGCGATGGCGGCGGTCCTCAAGGCGGACCGCACGCTCGTCGAGCGAATCTGTGCCGAGGTGCCCGGCTTGGTGGAGGCGGTGAACTACAACTCGCCCAAGCAGATCGTGATCGCGGGGCAGACTGACGCTGTGAGGGAAGCGGGGGCGAAGCTCAAGGAAGCCGGCGCCCGCGCGAGCACGCTTCCGGTCAGTGCCCCGTTTCACTCGACCTTGATGGAGCCCGCCGAGGCGCAACTCGCTGAGGACATCGCCGGGGTCCCGTTCTCGGATCCGTGTCTGCCCGTGTATGTGAATGTCGACGCGGTTCCAGTGAGCTCGGCGGTGCAAGCGAAGGATGCGTTGGTGCGCCAAGTTAGCCGGCCAGTGCGGTGGGAGGAAAGCGTCCGTCGCATGGTCGCCGACGGCGTTTCCCTCTTCGTCGAAGTGGGGCCGGGAAGGGTTCTCAGCGGTCTCCTGGCGCGGATCGACAAGGAGGCCGGCCGTGTCAGCGTGCAGGGGCCATCCGACTTCGATGCGGCGCGAGCAGCGATTGCGGAAGCCCAGTCGGCCTGAATTCGCTGTTATTTCAGCGTATTGACATATGCGCCGCGCCGGCGTTTGACCAAATTTTCAAATCTTGTAAAAACGCGCCGCCCGACAGCAATTCACCGGGATCGGGCCGAAGAAGAGGTTCAGCGGATATGGAGAATCTGATTTACGCGGCCCCCGTGGCGGGTGTGCTCGCTCTGCTCTTCGCTTGGTCGAAGGCGAAATGGGTAGCGAAACAAGACCCGGGCGAGGCCAACATGGTCGAGATCGCCACCCTCATTCAAGAGGGCGCACTGGCGTTCCTCAAGACCGAGTACCGCGTCTTGAGCGGCTTCGTGTTCATTGTCGCCGCGATCCTTGCGCTCGCGTACGCCGGCGACCCCATGCGCGGTTGGGAGATTTCGGGCGCGTTCGTCGTCGGTGCCGCCGCCTCCGCACTGGCAGGATGGGCCGGCATGAGGGTCGCGACCAACGCCAACGTGCGTACCACCAGAGCCGCACGAGACGGATTGGCACCCGCGCTCCACGTCGCCTTCTCGGGCGGCACGGTCATGGGCATGACGGTCGTCGGGCTTGCCACTCTCGGTCTCGGAGGTCTCTACATCCTCTTCACGCAGGGGCTCGGCTGGGAACTCGTTCGAACGGTCAACGTCGTCACTGGCTTCTCGATGGGTGCTTCCTCGATCGCACTCTTCGCGCGTGTGGGCGGCGGCATTTACACCAAGGCCGCGGATGTCGGCGCCGACCTCGTCGGCAAAGTCGAAGCGGGCCTTCCTGAGGACGATCCACGAAACCCTGCCGTCATCGCGGACAACGTCGGTGACAACGTCGGCGACGTTGCCGGTATGGGTGCGGACCTCTTCGAGTCGTTCGTCGGCGCCATGATCGGCGCGATGGTGCTCGCTCTCGGCTTCTCGGCCGTCCAAGACGGCTCGTCCGTGGGCCCCGTGATCATTCCGCTCGTCATCGCGTCGGCCGGCACGATTTGTTCGATCGTCGGCACCTTCTTCGTTCGGACCAAAGAGGGCGGCAACCCGCAGCATGCGCTCGATGGGGGCGCGTTCGGCGCAGCCGGCATCACGGCTCTCGCGACCTTCGGCATCGCCTACTACATGTGGCCCAAGGCTGGAACGACCAACGCGAACGGCCTCCTCGTCGAATGGCTGGACGTGGGGATCGCCACGGTCGCGGGTCTCGCTGCGGGTGTCGCCGTGGGGATGATCACCTCGTACTACACCTCGATGGAGAAGGGCCCGGTCGATAGCATTGCGGAGCAGAGCAAGACCGGAACTGCCACCAACATCATCGCTGGCCTCGGTGTCGGCATGCAGTCGACCGCGATGCCCATTCTCGTCATTGCCGCAGGCGTCGTCGTCTCGGCCGAGGTCGCGGGTCTCTACGGCGTGGCCATTGCCGCACTCGGCATGCTCTCGACCACAGGCATTCAGCTCGCGGTCGACGCGTACGGCCCGATCGCCGACAACGCGGGTGGCATCGCCGAAATGAGCCACCAGGATCCACAGGTCCGCGAGCGCACCGACAAGCTCGACGCGGTCGGCAACACCACTGCCGCGATCGGCAAGGGTTTCGCGATCGGCTCCGCGGCAATGACCGCCCTCGCACTCTTCGCTGCGTTTGCACAGACCGCTGGTATCACTGGAATCGACATCTCGAAGCCGCTGGTCATGGCCGGGCTCTTCATTGGCGGCATGCTTCCCTTCCTCTTCTCGTCGATGGCGATGAAGGCGGTCGGCGTGGCCGCGATGGACATGATCGAGGAAGTGCGTCGGCAGTTCCGCGAGATCCCAGGGCTCCTCGAGGGGACCGCCAAGCCCGACACCGCACGTTGTGTCGAGATCTCCACCCAGGCATCGATTCGCCGCATGATGGCGCCCGGGGCGCTCGCGATTCTCACGCCGGTGGCGGTCGGCTTCCTGATGAAGGCCGAGGCACTCGGGGGCCTCCTCGCCGGGGTGACCGTGACGGGTGTTCTCATGGCGCTCTTCATGTCGAACGCGGGCGGTGCATGGGACAATGCCAAGAAGTCCTTCGAAGGCGGCGGCTACAAGATGACCGACGGAAGCCTGCATCCCAAGGGCAGCGAGGCTCACAACGCGGCCGTCGTGGGCGACACGGTCGGCGACCCCTTCAAGGACACCGCGGGCCCCTCGCTCAACATCCTTGTGAAGCTGATGAGCATCGTGGCACTCGTGATCGCGCCTCTCCTCGCCGGCGGCTGAGGAACCCTACACGAAGAACGGCCCTGCGGAGCACATGCTCTGCGGGGCCTTTTTCTTTTGGGGAGTCGAGGCTAGGTTCCCCTGCATGGTCGACCCCACGACGACATCCGCCTGGCGAGAACTCGCCGCGCATCACCAAGCGACGCACACGCAGCAGATGCGCGACTGGTTCGACGCAGACGCCGGGCGCGCGGGGCGTTTCAGCCGAACCCTAGGCGACCTCCTCTTCGATTTCTCGAAAAACCGAATCACCGACGAGACCCTCTCGCTCTTGGTTGCGCTTGCGGAACAGTGCGACGTTCCCGCGTGGATTGGCCGGATGTTCGCGGGCGAGCCGATCAACGAAACCGAGGGGCGTGCCGTCCTGCATACCGCGCTTCGCAATCGATCCGACCGCTCGGTCATCGTGGGGGGTGTGGACGTGATGAACGACGTCCGCCGCGTGCTCGCGCAGATGCGCGTGTTTTCGACCGCAGTCCGCGATGGCACGTGGCTCGGGCACACCGGCCGACCCGTGTCCGACGTCGTGAACATCGGCATTGGAGGCTCAGACCTCGGGCCGGTCATGGCCACCGAAGCTCTCCGGCCGTACTGGAAGCCAGGCCTTCGCGTTCACTACGTCTCGAACGTCGACGGGACGCACCTCAGTGAGGTGCTCCGTGAGGTCGAGGCCGAGACGACATTGTTCATCGTCGCCTCGAAGACGTTCACCACCCAGGAAACGCTGACCAACGCCCGCTCGGCGCGGGCTTGGCTCGTCGAGCAACTCGGGGCCGAGGAGGCCGTCGCCAAGCACTTCGTCGAGCTGTCGACCAACACCGTCGAGGTCGGTCGATTTGGGATCTCGACCGACAACATGTTCGAGTTTTGGGACTGGGTTGGAGGTCGGTATTCGTTGTGGTCCGCCATCGGGTTGTCGATCGCGTGCGCGATCGGGATGGACCGCTTCGAAGAGATGCTTGCCGGCGGGTTCGAAGCGGATGAGCATTTCCGTACGGCGCCGCTCCACGAGAACATTCCTGCATTGATGGCGCTGTTAGGCGTCTGGTACAACGGATTCTTCGGCGCGACATCCCAGGCCGTGCTCCCGTACGATCAATACCTTCATCGTTTCCCGGCGTACCTTCAGCAGGCTGACATGGAGAGCAACGGGAAGCGGACATCGCGTGATGGCAAGGTGGTCGCGTACGAGACAGGGCCCATCGTCTGGGGTGAACCTGGGACCAACGGCCAACACGCGTTCTATCAACTGATCCACCAAGGTACGCACCTGATTCCCTGCGATTTCCTGGTGCCGGCCCGAAGTCACAATCCGATCGGCACGCATCACGACGTTTTGGTCGCGAATTGCATCGCCCAGGCCGAGGCCTTGATGCGCGGCAAAACCCGCGAGGAGGCCGAACGCGAGCTCGCCGAATCCGGATCGACCCCGGAGGAGATCACGCGCCTTGCGCCGCACAAGGCATTCCCTGGGAACCGACCAAGCAATACCTTGATGCTCGAAGCGATCACGCCGAATGCGCTTGGCCGACTGATCGCGCTCTACGAACACAAGATTTTCGTCCAGGGCGTGATTTGGAACATCTACAGCTTCGATCAGTGGGGCGTCGAACTCGGCAAACAGTTGGCCAAGGTGGTTCTACCTGAGCTCGCCGGGGCGGATGGCGCGCACGACAGTTCGACGACACGGTTGATCGAATACTATCGACGACATCGAGGGGGCCCCGCGTGAGCACGTTGGCAGTCGACATTGGTGGAGGGACGATCAAAGTGCTTGCCCTCGCAGACGACGGAAGCTCTCTTGGAGCTCGGGAGAGTACGGCTACCCCTACGACTCCGACCCCGGAGGCGGTACTCGACGCCATCGCGACGTTGGCGCGTGGGGTCGACTCGTTCCACCGGTTGTCGGTTGGCTTTCCGGGAATCGTCAAGGCAGGGGTGACGTACAATGCACCGAACCTCGGCGACTCGTTCTGGCGCGAGGTCCCCCTGGCGGCGAATCTGGAGGAACGATTGGGCGTGCCGACGCGCGTCGTCAACGATGCGGACCTTCAGGGGCTTGGTGTGATCGAGGGGCACGGGGTCGAGCTCGTACTCACGCTCGGAACGGGACTCGGTGCGGGGCTGTTCACGAACGGGCATCTCGTTCCCAATCTGGAGCTCGGCCACCACCCGTTCCGGGATGGCAACACGTACGAAGATCTCGTCCGCGATAGCGAGCTCAAGCGGGTCGGCGCAGACGAGTGGACCGACCGGGTCGTCGACGCCCTCGACCAGATCGAGCGTCTGTTTAGCTACGATCGTCTGCATATCGGGGGGGGGAACGTTCGACATCTTCAACGTGACCTGCCGGCCGCAGTGCGTTTCTTCCCGCTCGAAGAAGGGCTTCGCGGCGCGCTTCGACTCTGGGATGCTCTCTAGCCGGTCGCCACGAAGGGGTTGAGCTTCCGTTCTTCCCCGATGGTCGTGGTCGGGCCATGACCCGTGATCACGAGCGTCTCATCCGGTAGAGCAAACAGCTTCCGGCGGATCGAGTCTACGATCTGAGACATGTCGCCGCCCCAGAGGTCGGTGCGGCCGATACTGCGCGCGAAGAGCGTGTCGCCTGCGATGACCACGGGGCGTTCACCATCGGCCCGCAGACAAATGCTTCCGGGAGAGTGTCCCGGCGTATGAACGACGTCGAGCTCGAGGCCCCCGGCCTGCACGGTGTCGCCGTCGGCGACGAAGCGATCGACCTGTGCCACGTCGGGCGCGCGAAAGGGCGCCCGAAAGCCGTCGAGCTGCATCTGCACGCCTTCGTACAAGAAGAGGTCGTCTTCGTGGATCATGTTGGACGCGTGTGTCGCCTCTTGCACTTCCTTGGTGCCGCCGATGTGATCGAAATGCGTGTGCGTGTGGACGATTCCTTCACACTTCAACCCCAACTCGGCGAGCCGCGCCAAGATTCGGGGGGCCTCCCCACCCGGGTCTACGACGATCGCCTTCTTGCTCTCTTCATCGCCAAGGATGACGCAGTTGCAGCCGAGTGGCGCGACGGAAAAGTGCTCGACGATCATGAGCGAGGGTCTAGCACGCGAGCGGGGCGAGAGACACTGGCGCCGGTGCCAGTGTCAGTGTCAGCGTCAGTGCCAGTGTCAGCGTCAGTGCCAGTGCCAGTGTCAGCGTCAGTGTCAGCGTCAGTGTCAGCGCCAGTGCGCCGTCCCTGATAGTGCTCCTGTCGCTGTCGCTGGCCCGGATCTGATAGGGTCTCATCCATGCGTGTGCTTTTCGTCTCCCATTCGTTCCCGCCGATCGATGCCCCGTTGCAGAACGTGGGTGGAATGCAGCGGGTGGCGACGGAGTTGCATGCCGCGTTGGAGGCCCGGGATGACGTCGTCGTGCGCACGTTGGCGCTCCGATCGAGTTGGCGATGGGTTCACCTCAAGGCGGT
>JBATTM010000746.1:0-9125 GCA_049670545.1 Polyangiales bacterium | reverse complement strand
GTGGTCCGTGGATCGGGGGTCATCCGGTCACTCGATTACTTCGAAGACGATGGAGCCGGGCTTCTTGCTTTCTGCGACGCACATGGGCTCGAGGGCCTGGTGGCCAAACGAAGCAACGCACCCTACCGGGTCGGCCCCAAGCGCTCAGGACAATGGGTAAAGGTGAAGCGAATCCGGGAGGATGACTTCATCGCGACGGGCCATACGCGGGGCAAAGGGAGCCGCGACAAGCTTGGTGCCCTCGAACTCGGAACGTACCGCGACGGCGAGATCGTGGCCTGCGGGCGCGTGGGAAGCGGGCTTTCCGACAGAGAGATCGAACGACTCCTCGAACTTCTGTCGCAGGAGGACCCAATCGTCGTCCGGGTCCGCTACGCAGGCTGGACCGACGAGGGCAACCTGCGGCACCCGGTCTACTTAGGAATCAGAACCGACGTCCCCGCGAGCGACGTCAGCGTCACACCCAAACCCGACGACGCCACGATGCTGGACGACGAAGGGGTGGCAGATTCGGAAGCCGAGCGAATCGTCGGCAAAGCTCGTCTCACCAACCAACGCAAGGTCTTCTGGCCGGACGACGGCATCACCAAGGGCAACCTGTGTGACTACTATGCAGCGGTCGCACCTGTACTGCTGCCCCACCTGGAGGAGCGCCCCGTCACACTGGTTCGCTTCCCCGACGGAATCGACGGGAAGAGCTTCTTTCAGTGGCGCATCCCGGACCAAGCACCGCCATGGATCCGATCACTGAGCCTTCGGTCGGAGGAAGAAGACGGCAAAGAGGTCAACACGATTCTCATCGACGACCTGAGCTCTCTCCTCTACGTCGCCAACCTCGGTTGCATTCCAATCCACGTGATCGCCTCTCGCGCGAACGCACTCGACACGTGCGATTTCCTGACACTCGATCTCGACGTGGAGCTCGCGTCGCTTGCACAAGCGATCCCAATCGCGCTGACGATCCGTGAGATCCTCGAGGAGATCGGTTTGGTCGGCGTGCCTAAGACATCCGGAAAGACGGGCCTGCACGTGCTGGTCCCTCTTGGAGAGGGGTTGCCCTGGGACGCGGCCAAGCAGCTACTCGAACTCCTCGGACGGTTGGTTCAGCAGCGCCACCCAGACGACGCGACGATGGAGCGACGCAAGGAGAAACGCGGCGCCCGCGTGCTGATCGACATTGGGCAAACCGGGCGCCATCGCACGATCGTGGCGCCCTATTCGGTCCGGGAAGTCCCGGGCGCTCCAGTGTCCACCCCTCTTCTCTGGGACGAAGTGAGCCTTTCTCTGGACCCGGCCGCCTTCAATATCTTCACAGTCCCGGAACGCCTGCTTTCACTCGACGACCCCATGCAAGGGGCAATGTCGCGGGTGTTCGACCTAACCCAAACGATCGATCGTCTTGGCGCGCTGATTGGGCCAAGCGACCCAACTTGATCCTCCGAGTGCATTGAATCACGTTGCCCGATGAAATGAGCTTGTTCGATGAACTTGGCGGAGAAACCGCGCTACGGCCCATTATCGACGACTTCATCGATCGGTGTTTCGACGACGTCATGATTGGCTTCCTCTTCGCCCGGGCCGAACGAGAACGGATCAAACACTTCGAGTACCAGCACGCGGCGAGCGCGCTTGGCGCACCCGTAGAATACGGAGGACGTCCGCTCGACGCGGCCCACCGTCCTCACCGAATCCTGGGCGGTCAATTCGATCGCCGAAAGCAGATTCTCAAAGACACCCTGCGGGACCACGAAGTCTCGTCCGCCGTCGTCGATGCGTGGATCGCGCACCAGGACCAGTTACGCCACCTGATCACCAGAGACCCTGATTCGAATTGTAGAGACTGACATGCCGGCCGGACGACAGGGCCTCGTGATGCGATCAACCGCTGGCTTCGTCGATGTCCTGATCGGCGAAGAAGCCGTGCAATGTCGGGTTCGTGGGCGACTGAAACAGGGCCGACACGACACCGACCTCTGCGTGATCGGGGATCGAGTCATCGTACAAACCGATGAGTTCACCCACGTCGTCACCGAAGTTCTGCCCCGCCAAACGCGGTTCTCTCGAAGGCAACCCGGTCGCGGTGCCGACAAGGAAGACGTTCTCATCGCGAACCTGCAACAACTCCTGGTGACCTTCTCGTTCGGGCAGCCACTCTTCAACGCCCGTCTACTCGACCGCTTCTTGGCGATCGCAGAGCACCAAGGAATCGATCCCGTCATCATCATGAACAAGGTCGACCTCGAGCAACCTGGCAACGCAGACTGGCAGCGCACCTACGAATCGATCGGCTACCCGATCGTCAATGTCAGCGCGAGGTCGGGATCAGGGATCGAACCTCTTCGGAAGCTACTTGGCGACAAGATATCGGCGTTCGTGGGGCCGTCTGGTGTCGGAAAGAGCAGCCTGATCAACGAAATCCTGCCCGCGCTTGAACTCGGAGTCGCCGAGGTGAGCGACCATCATGGGAAGGGACGACACACGACCCGAGTGGCATCGCTTTACCCTCTGCCCGGCCGTGGGTTTCTTGCAGACACCCCTGGCATTCGAGAGCTCGGCACATGGGCGCTCCCCATCGAGGAGCTCGACCGGTGCTTTCCCGAGTTCGCACACTGGCGAACCTCGTGCGCGTTCCGGAGTTGCAGCCATACGCACGAGCCGCGCTGCGCAGTGATCGATGCGGCGAATGACGGCCGTATCGACCGCGAACGCTATGAAAGCTATGTGCGTCTACGGGAAGACACGGCGACTAGACCGAGTTCACACTGAGCTCGGTCTAACGCGGCGACTCGCTCAAATTGAAGCGAGCCCGAGAGACGCGGTCGGCCTTTACGTTGACCTTGCGGGTGATCCTTCGCCCGTCGTTGAGCTCGAACTCGAGTGAGACCCGGCCGAGAGGCACGTACACGCTCTCCATCGGCGTCCGCCCCAGCAGGTCTCCGCCGACGAACACGTCCGTCGGGGGTGTGGTCTCGATGTCGATGCGGCCATACGCTCCCGGTTGCGCGCCGCCTTGCTTCCCGAGCAGCTTGGCAGTGACCCCAGCGGTCTCGCCAGTCGTCACGGTGGCGGTCGTCGACCAGGATGCGAAGCCAGGAGACTCAACGCGAATCCGGTAGTCTCCTTGCATGAGGCCAGTGAGCGCGACGGGGGTGACACCCTGTTCCTTCCCATCGAGGTAGATCTTGGCGCCGGGAGGCGACGAGACGAGGAGAATTCGGGCGCCATGCTCCTGCAGGAGCGGATTGTCGTCCTGCGCGATCTGGGGCGGCCCTTCGTCGCGGAACATCTTCTTTGCGTCAAGAACCCAACCATCGATTTGGTTCATTCCGTCGAAGTACACGAAGGCCCCCACGGACACGACGACGAGCGCAAGCAAGAGCTTGAGAATTCCCTTCTTGCCGGAGCGGCTCGGAGGCTTTCTCTGCGGCGCCGGACGGGCCGTCACGAGCTTCGGCGTCTCCGTCGCGGGCGTCTTGCTCAGTCGAGGCCCCGATCCCTCATCGTCCCCGCTGGACTCACGCGCCGGAGGCGCTTCTGGCTCTGATCCGGTATCGAGCAGGTAACCTAGATCGAGCCCGCCTCCGCCGTCGACCTCTAGCTCACGAACCCCAGGAATCTGAGACATGTACGACTTGGAAGAGTCGTTGGCGTGATGCATGTCAACGCTGTAGGAAGCGCCAAACGGAACCGTGTCGACACGGGGCCCCTTGGTGAGCTCCTCGGGAAAGACTTTCCTGATGAAATCCGATACCTCGCGCTGTCGCGCGAACTGCTGTGTCGACTTCCCGAGGTTCTCGAGCGCGTCCGCGAGCTCGCCGGCGGTGGCGAAGCGATCGCCCGCGTCCTTCGCCAATGCCTTCTGCAGAATCTGGTCGAGTTCGTCGGGACAATCCGGAAGCCGCTCCTTGAGTGACGGCACGGGGTCCATGATGACCGCACGCATGGTTGCGGCCTCAGTCTGTCGTCGGTAGAGAGACCGGCCCGTGAGCGTCTCGAAAAGGCACACGCCCAGAGCAAAGATGTCGAGGCGATGGTCCGCGTGGGCGCCAGTGCATTGCTCGGGCGCCATGTACGCAAACTTGCCCTTGACCACACCCGCCTGCGTCTTGTGCGCTCGATGATCGGCCTTCGCGATGCCGAAGTCGAGAAGCTTCGCGACGCCGTCGTAGCTGATCATGATGTTGTGCGGCGATACGTCGCGGTGGATCATGTTGAATGGTTCGCCGTGCTCGTCATCCGCGGTGTGTGAGTAGTGCAGTGCCCGAGCCACGTCGGCGCCGATTCGGAGCGCGATCGGAAGGCCCACGCCCCCCTGCTTTCGTGCCTTCCGTATCAGGCGACCCAGTGGCATCCCGTTGACCCACTCCATGACGATGAAGTGCGAGCCTTCGTCGGCCCCAAACTGGTGGAACTTGCAGATGTTCGGGTGCTTGAGCTGCATTCCGATTCGTGCTTCGTCTAGGAACATCTGGACGAAGTCGTTGTCTTGTTCGAAATGCGGAAGAATCCGCTTGATGACGAGGAAGCGCGTCTCCCCATCCGTGTCCTTGTGACGCGCGAGGAGAATCTCCGCCATGCCACCGAGGGCAAGCCGTCCAAGGATGTCGTAGCCCGCGAATCGCCCCAGCACCGGCAAGTCGACCGGCGGTTTCGGCTCCTCGATCTCGGCTTTGGCTGATTGCTGCGTCACGTGTGTCCTTGGGCACTAGCCGCGAGGCGGAGCCCACCAACATGACGTGTGGCGGCCTTCATCCCCCCCCGAGGAGTCGCATCCCACACAACAGCATAGCCCTACCCACGCACCATCGCCCAATCCCCCGCTCGAAAAGATCGGCACGGGCGGCGCAGTGTACGGTTTCTCACAAAATGCGTTCGGTCCGGCTGAGCTCGCGGGTCATGTTCTTTTGGTGCGCCTCGAGGGTGCCACCGCCGATTTCGAGGAGCTTCGCATCCCGCCAGAGGCGTTCGACGGCATACTCGGCAACGTATCCGTACCCCCCAAGGACTTGGATCGCGCGATCCGCGATGTCCTTGCCCATCGTCGAGGTGAAGAGCTTCACACCGTCGGTGTCGAGGCGATGGCCGGGGGTCTCGAGACTCATGCTCGCGGCGGTGTAATAGGTGTAGGTGCGCCCAGCCATGAACTCGGCATAGGACTGCGCGATGTAACGTTGAATCTGCCCGAACTCCCGAAGCGGCTTGCCGAACGAGCTCCGATCACTCGCGTACTGGTTCATGACCTCGACCGAACGTCGTGCGATCCCGAGGCTCATGCCCGCCAAGGCCAGGCGCTCGATTTCCAGATTGCGCATCATGTGGAGCGTCGCAGTGCCCTCCTCGCCGACCAGATTCTCGGCCGGCACTTCGCAATCTTCGAAGACGAGCTCGGCGGTAGTCGATGCACGCATTCCGAGTTTGCCTGTGATCTTCTGACCCAACGAGAAACCCGGGAATCCCTTCTCCACGATGAACATGCAGAGCTGGCTTCGGGGCTGACCTTCGAGACGCGCGTAGATGAGAAACGTATCGCCAAGTTCGGTGTCACTGACCGCACCGTTGGTGATCCACATCTTCGCGCCGTTGAGAACATACTTGTCGCCCTTGCGGACCGCCGAAGTCTGGAGCCCTAGAACGTCCGTACCGGCGCCGGGTTCCGACATCCCCATGCCGCACACCTTGGCGCCCGAGCATGCATCCGGAAGATACTTCGCGCGCTGTGCGTCGCTCCCGTTTACCTGAAGGTTGTTGGCGAACAGCATCGAGTGCGCGAGGTATGCGAGCGTGAACCCTGGGTCCGCGGCTGCGATCTCTTCATGTGCGATCACCGCCGCCACCGGATCGAGACCCGAGCCGCCGAACCGTTCCTCAACCGTGACCCCGAGTAGCCCTAGGTCGCCAAGCTTCCGGAACAGCTCGATGTTGAAGCGCTCGTCTTGGTCGGAAGCTTCAGCCTGAGGGTCAACTTCACGTTCGGTGAACGCACGCACCATCTCGCGAAGCGCACGGTGTTCCGCCGAAGGATTGAACAGATCAGTCACGCCCGGGGCGTATCACGGGCTCGGCGATGCCGAAAGCCAACGCGCTAGGCGGCGTCGGCCACACGCGTATTGGACGAAATGCTGGTCACGATTGCGCGAGACGCGATCGCTGCGGCTCGGTCGAGATCGCTGACGCGCCCATCGAGTTCGGCTTCCGCCAGCCCGAAGACGATGCTCACGAGCAAGTCCGCGTGGAGGGCTGCATCGCTCGGCGCGATGTCGGGACGCACCCGGAACACCATCTGCTCCATGCGCTCTCGGAGCCCCTCGGTGAGCAGGTTCCATCGCCGTCCAAGGGGGGTTGTCGCGTCGCGTCGGTTCCGAAGGAAGACCTCGGCGACTTTGCGGTCGTCGATGAGGGAGCGCGTGCAGCGCACCACCGCTTCCTCGAGGACCTCTGCCGCTCGGTCGCGCTCGGGAGATGCGTCTGGCGAGAAAGCCGGACCCAGTTCTAGCGCGACCCATTCGGCGACCTGCTCGAGAGCCTGATCCATGCTGCGGAAGTGAACGTAGAACGTTGGCTGCGCCACCCCCGCAAGTTGCGCGACTCGACCCGTGGTCAAGGTGCCGTGCCCGAAGCGATGAATCGTCTTGAGAATCGCCTGGAGCAAACGGAGTCGCGTGCGTTCTTTGTTGATTTGCCGTGACATGACGCTCGTGTAGCAGCGTAACCCACCTCGTTCCACGCGAAATCAAATCCCAGTCGTGGTATTTACGAGAATGAAACGGACGTAACAGTGCATGCGCATGCGCTGCACACTGAAACATGACAATCGATTTCGAGAACGAAAACGGGCCAAACGACCACGCAAAACCGGCGCCGGGCTGGTATGTCTTGGCACCAAGTAAAGAAGTCGGATCGAAACCGAAACCTTATCTGTTCGCTGGCTTACCACTTGTTACATTCCGAGACGCAACAGGACGACCCGCTGTATTGCTCGACAGGTGTGCGCATCGCAATGCGCCGCTCTCGTTAGGACGCGTGGTCGGGTCAAACATCCAGTGCGCGTACCACGGATGGCAGTTTGATCGCGACGGCGCGTGTCGCGAAGTACCGGGCCTCTGTGAAGACGCGAAACACCCGAACCGCGGTGTGCGAGCGCATGCATGCCGCGACGCCCAGGGGTGGCTCTGGATGTATTCCGAGCCGGACGTCGAGCCGCAGTCCGCGCCGTATGAAATTCCGCACGCGGATCAGCCCGGATACTTCACCGTACGAGAGCAGCTCGAGATGCCGGGGCCATTGGACGCGGTGGCGGAAAACGCACTCGACGTACCGCATACCGCGTTCGTTCACGCTGGCCTCTTTCGAAAGAACAAGGACCGTCGACCGATCGAGGTCGTCATCCGGTCTGCGCGCGACCGAGTCGAAGCGCAGTTCATCGGCGAGCAGCGGCCCGAAGGTTGGGTGGGTAGACTCCTTGCACCGACGGGTGGTGAGGTCTTCCATTGGGACCGGTTCATCCTCCCCTGTATCGCGCAGGTCGAGTATCGATTGAGCGAGCGGAGTCACATCGTCACGACTGCCGCGCTGACTCCACGAACTTCGACCGTCACCGACTTGTTTGCCACCGTGGCCGTGAACGTTCCGGTTCCCGACTTATTGCTTCGCGCGGTGGTGAAACCCGCCGCGATGCACATCGTCCGTCAGGATGCGGACATCCTGCAGCGTCAGACGGAACAGGTCCGGCGTTTGGGCGGAGAAGACTTCGTCTCGACCGAAATCGATGTGCTCGGTCTCCGAATCAAGAAGCTGATTCGTGATGCAATCGCAGGACGGCTCCGCGACGGTGACGAAGAGCGACGAATCAAGATGCTCGTTTGAGCGCGATTGGTGTACCCTGATCATGGTGGGCTCAGGCGAAAAACGCGACTCGACATACCTCATCCGGAACGCGCCTTCGGACAAGGTCGATGCGGAGAGTCCGAGTGACGCTCCCGACTCGGAAGCACCAAGCGGGCGTTGGCGTACGTCCAGCCCTCCGCCCGGAGAAAGCCTCGAAGCCAAGTGGTGGCCCGACCGTGAGCTCGGTCGCGCGTTTCGGCGATGGACTGGCATTCCGCCCGCGCGTGGCGACGATGGCCGCGCCGCAACCCTGAAGTTCCTCGAAGAGCGTCTGGAGGTGACCAACGTCACCGCGGTAGGAACGGCACCTAGATCAGCGCTTCCGGCGATCGCGCCCCCTGATTTCTCGTCTCGAACGCAAACGATGGTGATGCGCCTCGGCGTGCACGGGCCCAACGAAGAAGCACCGGATCACCAGGCGCTACTCGAATTGGGAGTCGACGCACTCCCGAGTCTGCAAGCGTTGTTCCCAGGAAGGCTTTGGTTCAGCCGGTGGGAGCCCCACGTCCAACCTCCGAATGGGAGCAGTGTGTCAGCTCTCTGCCGCACCCTCGTCGCATTCGGAGAAGCGGCGGTGCCGTTCGTCGTCGAACTTCTGACCTCGACAAGCGAAGAGATTCGTTACTACGCGATCTTGGTCGCTGCCGAGCTTCCCTATCCCGCCCTCATCGAACCGCTCGCGACCGCATTGTTCGACGACGACCAAGGCGTCTCCCGTGTCGCGCTCTACGCGCTCGAGGCGTTCCAAGACGTCGAAGGCATCGACAGCGTACGCGATTCACTCCGTGCTCTAGCGACTTCCCCAGAGACGGATCAACGCTCGAGGTTGCTCGCGATGCGGGCGCTCGCAGTGCTTCGGGACGAGCGGTCCGTCGAGGTGTTGATCCCGATGCTCTCCGAACGAAGCGTAATTGGCGAGGCCGCGTGGCGGATACTCCGCATGCTCACAGCACAGGACTTCGGCACCGATGGTGACGCGTGGCACACGTGGTGGGAGCGGCACAACCAACAGTCGCGCGTCGAATGGCTGATCGATGCCCTCGACCATGAAGACGCGGAAATCCGATCCATCGTCGCGCGCGACCTAGCCCAACACACCGGACAAGACCTGGGCTACGACCCCGACCTTCCCCCCGAAAAACGCCAAGCCATCCGCGAACGCTACCGCCTCTGGCACACCACCCAGCACTAACCCCTACTAAAAGGGGACAGTCCCCTTTTTGTAGGGGTTAACTTTAACC
>JBATTM010000745.1:0-9661 GCA_049670545.1 Polyangiales bacterium | reverse complement strand
CAGTCATCGGGATCGCAGATTGTGAGCCCTGGCCCCGCGACCACGCGCACTTCGATGGCGCCGCCGCGAATCAGTGAAACGAATACCATCGCATCTCGTCCTGCGAGAGGGCCTGCTTCGGGGCGAGCCACGAACATGTAGTTCCGAAGACGACCGCGTCCCGGGATCTCGTAGAGCCCCAGCTGATCGTGCGCGAGCGGTGGAATGGGGAGAAGCTGAGTGTTGTCGAACGTGGGCGCACAGTTCTCGCCACGCGTCGAAATCGTGCCGGGTTGGTTGTCGACTGCGAACGGATCGAACTGCAGATCGAGTTGCGTGCCCGAAGGAAACCCACGGCGAATGAATGAGCAGTCGATTCCGTCGGGACAAACCTCGGGGTCGTTCACGCCGGCGACGACTCCGGTGTAGATCTCGGAATCGCCGGTATCGAATTCGCTCAGAGAGTCACAGCCGACCACGGCAATGAGCACCCAAGCACACCAATCGAACCGCATGGCGGCAAGCATAGGGGACCGGCGGGTCGGGACAAAACAGAATGGCGGGGACGCGTAGGCGACCCCTAAATGCTTGCTCGGAGGGTCTTGCTGGCCGACAACCAGCGGCGGTAGCCAGGCGCGTCCCCTGCCTGAGCCGCAAGCGAAGCCGCATCTTCGTACCGGAGCTGGGCATCGCGCGCGCGCCCCGCGAGCTCATCAATGGACCCAAGCATGCCAACCGCCCGAGCCACCACCCCGAGTGATCCTTGGCGGCGCCCATGCTCCTCGACGAGAGAGAGCTCGCGTGCGGCACTTTCATGCTCTCCCGCGGCGGTCAACGCGTCGGCAAGCTCGAGCTTGGTTCGCGTGATCACTTGCTGTGACTCTCCGACCTCCTCGAACAACTCGAGCGCGCGGCGATACGCATTGGCCGCGTGCTCGGGGTCTCCTTCCATTCGTCGGATCCGACCCATCGCCACCTGAAGATGGGACTCCACCTTCGGCTCGACGCCCGCCACCAGTTCCAACGCCTGGCCGAACTGCCGCATGGCGTCGCGAGGGCGGTCGCGCCTCGCTGCAATGCGGCCGAGCGAAAGAAGCATGCGCGCTCGGTCTGGGGTTCGCGGCCCCGTGAGGTCGAGTGCCTCCCGCAGGACCCCATCTGCCGCCGCGGGGTCGCCGGAGCGGGACATCGCCTCGCCGAGCTTTCGACTGAACGTCGAGATCGCTCGATCGAGAATGGTATCGCCGCTCTCGAGGGTCTCCCGGCGCGCCAACTCGAGTGCCCGCCGGTACTGCAGAACGGCACCCACATGGTCGCCGCGGCCCATCGCGGCGTCGCCGGAACGCTCGAGCACGACCAGGCTCGTCACCGTGTCACCACCCCGAAACGCGTGGAGGGCGCGCACTTCCTCGGGGGCCCGGAGCGAGCTGAGCACTTCGTATGCCCGTTGGTGCAGATGGCGCCGCGCCTCGGCTGGAATTGACGCCTCGACCAGTTCGGCAATGAAAGGATGGACGATGCTCGCGCGCGAGCCGCTGAGCTGGACCAGCGAGTTGCCGGTAAGCTCATCGAGGCCATCCAGCTGATCGTCACCCGAAACGTTGCGCAGCAGATCGAGGTCGCACGCGCGGCCGATCACGGCGGCTGCCTGCAGGAGCCGCTGCGCATGAACTTCGAGTCGTTCGATTCGCTGAAGGATTGCGTCCGCCAGGCGAGGTGGCGGTCCATCATCGGGCGAGACGCCGAGCGCTTCGAGCTGTTCGAGGTGTAGCGGAAGGACGTCTCCAAGAGAGTCCGTGAGGCGATGAAGACCCGACACGAGCCGGAGCTGAAACGAACCGGCGAGGAAGCGCTGCGCGTCATCGGAGGTGAGCCCCTTGAGTGTGACGAGATCGTTGGCATGAACCCCGCGATCATCGTCGCCGGCCGTGACCAGTAACACGGGCTCACTGCCGAGGACCCGCGCGAGCTCGATGACTGTGCGCTGGGTCAGGCCGTCGCAATACGGCAGGTCGTCGACGATCAGCATGACGCGCCCACTCGCTGCGCGTCCGCGGGCTCGTCGCACAGCGCACGCAAGCGCCTCCGCAACTGCGCCTGTTCGCGATCGGCCGTCCCCTCCAAAGAGCCCTGCAGGATCGATGACTTCTTGGATTCCGGCAGCAGCAAGCGGCGACCCAAGCTCTTCCCCGCGGTCGGCCATCCGCTTGAGCTCGGAGTCGTCGACCTCGAGTAGCTCCGCCAGAATCGTACGGACCGCGCTGTAGGGCACAGGTGCACCAGTCGGATGCGCGCCGGCGCCGACCACCAAGTCGCCTTCTCCGGCCGCGATCTCGGCGACCTCGGTGAGAAAGCGGGTCTTGCCGACGCCGGGCTCCCCCGACACGTGAAGCCAGTGCGCCCCTTGCGAGGCAGAATGACGCGCCTCGCGCATCGCCTGGAGCTCCGCGTCGCGCCCGACGAAGTCACGCTGGGAGCCAAGAGGTGGATAGAACGACGGTCGGAGCGAGCGATGACTGCTGTGAGCCGGACGAGCGCTGCCGAGACGCGCGCCACACTCTCCGCAGAAGTTCTGCGAAAGGGTCACCTGCGCGCCGCAGTTCGGGCAGGGGATGATCGATGCACGCCGCTCGCGAAGATCATCGAGCGCATTGCGGAGAGCTTCCTGCATCTCGCGAGCCGTCTGGTACCGGTCAGCGGCGTCCTTGGCGAGCGCCTTCATCGTCACCGCCGCGAGACGATCGGAGATGTCCCGGTTCGGGCTCACGAGGCGAGGATCGGGCACGGGGTCGTTGAGGTGCCGAAGCACGACGCGGGTCGGCGTGTCGTCGATGTAGGGGAGATGACCGACGAGTAGCTCGAAGAGCACGACCCCGAGAGCGTAGAGATCGCCGCGACCGTCGACGCTGTCGCCACGCCCCTGTTCAGGCGACATGTAGTCAGGCGTTCCACAGACGAGACCAGGTTTGGTGATCGAACTTTCCCCACCGACGATTGTCGCGAGGCCGAAGTCGACGACCTTGACGAGGTCTTCGCCAGACCGGAGCGGCCGCAGAATGATGTTCTCGGGCTTGAGGTCGCGATGCACGATTCCGAGTTCATGTGCCTCGCCTAGCGCATCGAGACTGTTGATCAGCACGTTGCAGACTCGGGCGGCGGCCATCGGGCCTTCTTCGTGCATCACGAGGGCGAGATCCTTGCCGCTGAGAAACTCCATCGCGAGATACAAGATTCCGTCGTCGGTCCGTCCGAAATCGATGATGCTCACGCTGTTCGGATGGTTCAGACGGCTCGACGCCCTGGCCTCTTGATAGAATCTCGCGACCGTCTGTTCGTCACCGAGCAAGTGCGGATGGATGACCTTCACCGCCACCGTCCGCCCGAGAGTCGACTGCTCGGCCTTGTACACGCGGCCCATGCCACCAACGCCCACGACCTCCTGAAGCAGGTACGTGCCGCCAACCAAGCGCCCGATCAGCGGATCGGCGCCACCAGCGCTCCCCGCCTCATCTGACGGGGCGCCGCACGCGGAGCAAAAACGCGCGCCATCTTCGATCGCGGCGCCGCACTGAAGGCACAGGTGCACCTACGCAGCATATCCCACCCCTCGCGCGGCTCAAACTCGGTCGAGGGCGCTGAACACCTGGCGGGTGCTAGCGAGCCTCTTCGTCCATGCGCCGCATGGCCTCGAGGAGCAGATGGTGTGTAGGAATGCCGATGCGGTCTTCGATCGGGCCACTTGTCGGATTCAGCGCGAAGTCTCCTTCGGTCAATCGCAGGATTCCGTACACGGCGTCAGCGCCCGCGAGATCACCAAAGACGGCATCGTGTACGGAACCGTCCTGGAACATCATCTCACCCGTAAGCGTCCCGCTACGCACTCGCAGGAGCCCGCTCTTTCGACCGTTGGCGAGAATCTGAATGACGTCGGGCAGCGACATCTCTTGCAGCGAGCCCGACACGCCGCGCGGCCCCGACTTCTGGTTTCGGGCTTCTTCGATGAGTCGCCCTGCCTTCGCGGCGACCACCGCGGGTGAGGCGGGCTTGACGACGTAGTCGGCGGCACCGAGTCCAAGGCCTCGGTTCACCGAAGCCTGGTCGCGCTGCCCCGTCAAGAACATCCACGGCACCTTCGTATGGCCGCGCTGACGCGCGCGCTGCATGAAATCGAACCCACTCTGTGTACCAAGGACGACCTCGGACACGATCACATCGAAGTTCTCTGCGTCGACCAGGCGAAGCGCGGCTTCCGCGTCTCGCTCGATAGCGACTTCGTAGCCTTGCTCCGCGAAGCGAACCTCGAGTACGGCAGTCTCCTCGGGGTCCGGATCCACGATCAAAACGCGATTGCGCGACGCGAGGATCTGCGTCTCGACCCCATCGTCGAGCACCACGTGCCGGAGCCAATCGACCACGGCCGGATCAAACGTGGTTCCCCTATGCTTGTCGAGCCAGTCGCACGCATCCTCAGCCGACAACCGACGCCCCGCGGCGTTGTTCGCGCTCTGGGTCAGATCGACGTAGCTCTCGGAGACTGCGAGAACGCGCGCACCGAGAGGAATGCCCTTGCCACTTTGACGCTCCGGAAACCCAGTCCCGTCGAAGCACTCGTAGCGGTGGCGAAGCGCGCTGCGGGCGGTCTCTGGGAGCGCGACAGATTCAAAAAGCCTCAGGGGTGCGTTGTAGATACGCCGCGCAAGGTCACGCTTGTTCGGGTCGAGTGCGAGATCGAGGGGAGTCACGTGCGACTCGACCGCAACGCCGACGTCGTGAAGGTGAGCCGCGATCAGAATTCCTCGAACCTGCTCCTCGGTGAGCCGAATGCGTCGCCCGATTTGCTCGCACAACCGCGATACACGAGTCGAATGACCACCGCGCTCCCGTTGCAGTTGCTCGACCATCGTCACGAGCACGTTGAGCGTCTCGAGATAGACGCTGGGCGCGATCTGGGAGTCGTCGGCCGCCGAAGGTGCCGCCAACGCCTCCGCCATCGTGGAGCCTGCTGCGATCCGGGGGTGCGTTTCGAGGGGCGGTTCGGGCTCGAGTAACTCAGGCTCGAGTGACTCCGGGGGGGTGCTCACCCGGGCCACGCCGGTTCGATTGACCAGGAGCCCATCTTCCTCTTCGAAGACCTGGCCCCAGCCTGGGACTGGTTCAGATTCGCGTCTGGTCTCGACCGCGCGAGACGAGGCGCCGCTCAGGAGCAGTTCGAACGGACGACTGTCTTGATCGTAGTGCTTGGCGATCAGTGCACGAATCGCCGCCTCTCGCGCAACGTACACCCTCACGTCACGCGCCCCTGTCGCAAACAGCATTTGCTGGCGAACATCGTCGTCGGTTACGTCCGCCGCGACGACGGAGAGCGTACGACCTCGTTGGTCATAGAGGATGGGGAAGGCGGTCAACCGTTTGGCGAGCTTGCGAGGCACGTCTCGAAGCAGTCCGGGATCGACCGCCGCCTTCGAGAGACGCTCGGACCCGACAAAGCGTGTTTGATAGAGATTCGCAATGAATTTGAGAAGGGCTCCCTCTTCCATGTAGCCAAGCTGAAGCATGGCCTCCTCGGCGGTCGATTGGGTGCGCTGAGCGTGGATCAGCACCTCGTCGTACCGCTCAGGCGGAATTCGGCCGTCAACCACGAGGCGATCGAGAATCGCAACCCCGCGGGTTCCTGCTGCCTGTTCATGTTGAGCCCCCCGACCCATGCTCTTCCAGTCTAGCGGAGGGAAATCCGGGATGCCGGTGTTCCCGCTCCAAAGGGCGAAATAGACAACAATCCTCGGCCTGCTAAAGTCTGGCCTCGTGAGGTGGCAGCTGGGTACATGGCTGATCGCGGCCCTGATGGCAGCCGGCTGTGCGACCACCGGGACGCTGCAGAACGGAGTCTACCGGGCCCCGGAGGCGACCTACGAAATCGGCCCCGTAGGGCCCGACTGGGAGCGTCTGTCTGTCAACGACAAGAACGATCTCGCATGGCACAACCCTGACAAAGAGGCTGTCATGCATGTGGACTCCCGCTGCGATCCGTCACTCGACATTCCGCTCACCGCCCTGCGCGCCCATCTGATGATCGGGTTCACCGATCGCGACATCATCTCTGAGGAGACGGTGCCGATGGACGGACGAGAGGCGCTTCGCACCCAGTTCACGGCGAAACTCGACGGGGTGGCACGACAGATCGTCATGCAGACCTTGAAGAAGGACTCCTGCGTCTACGACTTCGCCCTCATCACCCCGCCCGGACCAATCTTCGAAGATGCGCTCGGAGACTTCGACGCGTTCGTCGACGGATTCCGAACGATCTCGGAAAAGTCATGAGTTCGACTCGGCCCTCCGCGCAGCCAGGGGGCCTCACGGCGTGGGGCGACCACCAGATTCGTCGGCTGCGTTCGTTTGTCGAGGAAGTTGGCGGCGCCACCCTGCTCGCTGGACGGACGTTTCGCACGCTCTTCACCACGCGTTTTGACGGGGCAGAGTTCGTGTACCAGATCGAACAGCTCGGCGTACGCAGCATCGCAATCGCATCCGCAACCGCAATCTTCGTTGGCATCGTCATGACGATTCAGTTCGCGGTCGCGATGGAGGCCTTCGGCGCCAAAGGCACGCTCGGCCGCGTGATCGCGGTTTCCGAGGCCCGCGAACTCGCCCCTTCCCTCACCGCACTCGTGGTGGGAAGTCGCATTGCCGCGGGGATGGCAGCCGAGATCGGATCGATGGCCGTGACGGAGCAGATCGACGCGATTCGTGCCCTCGGTGCCGACCCGATTCGAAAACTCGTGGTCCCACGCGTGGTCGCGGGAATCATCATCATGCCGCTGATCACGTTCATCGCATTCATCCTCGGAATCGCGAGCTCGATGGTCGTCGCGGCGCTCTCCTACGGGATTCCCATGGAGTTCTTCTACTCGACCGCGCTCGATACCCTTCGCATGTCCGACTTCACGAGTGGCGTGTCCAAGACCCCGTTCTTCGGCTTCCTCATCGCGTTGTTGGGCTGCTACTTCGGACTCCAGACGCGCGGCGGGACCGAAGGCGTAGGCCGTTCGACGACGCGCGCCGTGGTCGTGGTATCGATCAGCATCCTGATGGCAGACGCCTTGCTGACCCAGATATTCGTGAGTCTAGGGACCCTCTAGATCGAAATGGCCCGCCCGCGCGTCTCACCCTTCATGACGCAGTGGCGATGGGCGGTGTGGTTTTCGTTGGTGCTGGCGCTCGCTTCGGCATGCGGAGACGCCCCGGTACCATTCGCGGGGGGAGACCACCGAATCCTGATCCCTTCTCTAGTATCCGCTCCGGCGAACCTCGACCTCGAACGGCTTGCCACGACGGAAGACTGCGTGAACTGTCACAGCGACGTCGGCTCGCACTGGGCGCATAGCACGCACGCGTACGCTTCGTTCGATAACCCCTGGTACCGCGCGAGCGTCGACGAGTTTCGGGAACAACGTGGAGCGCGCGCAAGTCGCTTCTGTGCCGGGTGCCACGACCCGTTGCTGCTCGTGTCAGGAGAGATCGATGCGCCGGTCGACGCGACCAACCCGCGAGCGTTTGCTGGGATCACGTGTACCGTGTGTCACAGCATCGAGGCGACCGAGCCCGACGGAAACGGAAGTTTCACGCTGACGGATCGGCCCATTCTGATTCCTGACCCCGCCGTGCCGCACGAGATCGAGGCACACCGGCAACGCCTGACGATGAAACCTCTGCGCACCGGCGAGATGTGCGGCGCGTGCCACCGGTCGTTCTCGGGGACTGCAATCGGGAACGACCATCACCTGCCGGGAATCGACGATCTCGGAGATTGGCGGGAATCCGCGTACGGAGACGCGGTGCCCGACCACCTCGTCGATCCGCGGACCGCCACCTGCCAGGGGTGTCACATGCAAATGGAGACCGCTCACCTTGGCGACTTCGCCGCGACGAACGGAGAAATCCACAGCCATCGCTGGGCGTCCTCCCACACGGCGATCGCCGCCCAGCTCGACGCTACCCAACGCGCGTACACCGAGGAATCCTTGAAAACCGCGGCTCGGATCGCGATCGGAGCGGTCGTTGTCGGTGACACACGCTATCTCCTCCCAGAAGAGGCGCAGCTCCAGGGAGGCCGTCGGGTGACGTTCGATGTCCTCCTCGAGAACGTCGGAGTGGGGCATCGTTTCCCGGGTGGCACGCGCGACATGCACGACGTGTGGGTCGAGATCGACGTGCGGGACGGTGCCGGAGAGATCTTGGGCACTTCGCAACCCAACGGCAGCGAACGTGACGACGTGTTCCTTCTGCGGGCGACCATGCTCGACGCGCGCGGCACGCCGGAGATTCTGCATGACGTCCACCGCTTCGCATCGCCCGCGTTCGATCGTACCCTCGCAGCGCACGGTGCTCAAATCGTCCGCTACGACCTCTCGCTCCCGTCGCGTGTGGCCCTCCCGATACGTGTCACCGCTCGCCTCATCCACCGAAAACACAGCCTCGCCTTTCAGGAGTTCGCGTGCGCACAGAGTCGAACCGAACGCGGCCAGGCGTTTGCCCGACAGGCGCCGTCGCTCGGAAAGATCGCGATCGATCCCTGTCTCACACAACCGATCACGATCCTCGCGGAATCGGTTGTCGACGTCGGGGATCCGCGTTCACGCAACCCGCGAGCCGAAGCGAGTGAAAGAACCGCCCGGCGTCTCCTCGCTCAGGGTCACGCCTTGCTGGGAGAGACCCAAGAACGAGTCGCACTCGCGCGCCCCAGTCTCGACCGCGCACGCACGATCGGGGAAGCGATCGATGATTCGATGATCGTCGCGCAGGCGGAGATCTTGCTCGCGCGCCTCGCAGCAGTTCAGGGTCGACCGGACGACGCGGTCCCGGCAACCAAGCGCGCGGAAGCGATCCTAGGACCGGTGCCAGTGCTCGATCGGATTCGCGGCGACGCGTTCGCGAATGTCTGGCGCTGGCGTGAGGCGGCAGATGCGTACGAGCGGGTTGTCCGGCAAGCCCCATCGAGTTCCGGTGCGTGGCGTGCGTTGGCCCATGCGTACGGAAGCCTAGCCCGCGACGAGGAGGCCCTCGAGGCGGCGGACGCTGGCTTGCGGTGGGCGCCTCGCGACGAGGGATTGCTCCGAACGAGGGCTCTTGCCCTGCGGGGGCTTGGACGCGCGGAGGCCGAAATCGCGGAGGAAACGTGGCTACGGTACCGCTCTCCGGATTCTGGACCGCAGAGGCTCGCCGCATGTGAGCGCGCTCATGTGAGATGCCGCACGGATCGGCAGCCCATCCCGCGATACCAGCTCCGAAAGGGTCCCAGAAAGGCGATTCCCGCGGACGCGAAATCTCGGTAGGATGGCAAGATGTCGAAGCGGTACCAGAAGAAGAGTGCGACGAAGAAGCGGCGAGACAAGAGCGGCCGTCCACCAGGGCAAAGCGTCGTTGGAGGTCAGACCACCGGCGTCATGGGCGGCATGGTCAACGGCTTTCGACGGGCCGTCAGCTCGGACAGCGACAAGAGTGAGAGCAAGGGCTCGAATCTCTTGTGGAGCGCGGTCCTGGTCACGGTCGTCTTGGCGGTGGTCGCCTGGAACTTCGGTCGGTAGCCCACCGATCTAGAGCGAATCTCGTAAATGGCGACCGAGGGTTTGGGAGCGCGATGGTGCGAGATGCGCCGTCCGCGAACCGAGGAAATGCCGAGCATTTT
>JBATTM010000744.1:0-2261 GCA_049670545.1 Polyangiales bacterium | reverse complement strand
AGATTCACCGGTCGCGATGAGGCGCTTGTCGAAACAGTCGAGCGCGTACTCAAGGAGCAGGGGCTGTTCCACAGCGCGAGTGCGCCCGAGCCTCGCTTCACCGACATGCTCGAACTCGACCTCGGCGACGTGGTGCCGTCGATCGCCGGGCCAAAGCGCCCACAGGATCGCATCGCGCTCTCAGGGTCGAAGCGAGCCTGGCACCGTGTCCTCGAAGGCTTCGAGGCTGCCGCCGACACAGAAGCGACTGTCACGCGGGGTGACGAAACGTTTCCCGTGCGGAATGGTGCAATCGTGATCGCCGCGATCACGAGTTGCACCAACACCTCGAATCCTTCGGTGATGCTCGCTGCTGGCTTGGTGGCGAAGAAGGCACGCGAGAAGGGGTTGCAGACGAAGCCGTGGGTGAAGACGAGCCTCGCGCCTGGCTCGCAAGTCGTCACCGAGTACTTGAAAGAATCGGGCTTGATGGCCGACCTCGAGGCGCTCCGGTTCAATTTGGTGGGTTACGGATGCACGACATGCATTGGCAACTCGGGGCCGCTCGACCCGGAGATCGCCGAGGCCGTGAAGGCAAACGATTTGTTGGTCACGTCGGCGCTGAGCGGGAACCGAAACTTCGAGGGCCGTGTCAACCCCCTGACCCGCGCGAACTACCTCGCGTCACCGCCGCTGGTCGTGGCCTACGCGCTCGCGGGCACGATGGACATCGACTTCGAAGCAGAGCCCATCGGGCAGGCTTCCGATGGCGCCGACGTGTTCTTGCGGGACATCTGGCCCTCTCACGACGAGATCACCACCGCGCTTCGGTCCTCGGTCAAGAAGGAACAGTTCATCGAGCGGTACGCGGTCGTGCTCGATGGGACCCCGGAGTGGCAGCGTGTGAGTTTCGCGGACTCCGACCAGTATCAGTGGGACCCGAAGTCGACGTACGTGCGACTGCCCCCGTTCTTCGAGGGCGTGGAGCCGGGCGTGCCGGCTCCTCCCGGCGACATTGCTGGCGCCCGCGTGCTGTGCCTCCTCGGCGACTCGGTCACCACCGATCACATCTCTCCCGCGGGCGCGATCGCACTCGATGGTCCCGCCGCGAAGTACCTGAAGGACAATGGCGTCTCACCACGCGACTTCAATAGCTATGGGAGTCGCCGTGGCAATCATGAAGTCATGATGCGCGGCACGTTCGCGAACATCCGTCTTCGCAACTTGCTTGCTCCAGGCACGGAGGGCGGCGTCACTCGCTACCTCCCCACGGGCGAGCAGACCAGCATCTTCGATGCCGCCATGCGATACGAGGCCGATGGGACGCCGTTGGTCGTAATCGCGGGCAAGGAGTATGGGACGGGTTCGTCTCGCGACTGGGCCGCCAAAGGGACGTTGCTCCTTGGTGTGCGGGCGGTCATCGCGGAAAGCTACGAGCGCATCCACCGCTCGAACCTGATCGGCATGGGGGTCCTTCCGCTCGAGTTTCTCGACGGGGCAGGGCGCGAGACGCTCGGTCTCACCGGAGAGGAGACCTTCTCGATCTCGGGCGTCTCCGAAGGCGTCTCTCCAGGAAAGACCCTGCAGGTGACGACGGATACGGGTGCCTCGTTCGACGTGAAGGCGCGACTCGATACGCCGCAAGAGGTCGAGTACTACCTCCACGGCGGCATCCTGCAGTATGTGCTTCGACAGCTCGCGGCGAAGGAGAAGGCGTCTGCCTAGCGGGTGGCGCCTTCGTTGGAGGCTCGTGTGTCTTTGGTATTCGTGATTTCGCCGCCGCGTGCAGGCTCGACGCTTCTACAGCGGATGATGGGTGCGCATGCCGAAGTGTTCACGCACCCAGAGCCGCACCTCATTACGCCGATCGCGCACCTAGGCGTGTACGGAAACGTGGACAAGGCCCCGTACGATCACATCAACGCCGCAGAGGCGATGCGGTCCTTCATAGACGAGCTCCCAGGGGGCGAGCAAGACTACATCGACGCGCTTCGCGCCTACGCCGACACGCTCTACGGTCGGATGCTCGCGACCAGCGAGGCGACGTACTTTCTAGACAAGACGCCAGCGAACGCGCTGGTCTTGCCGTTTCTCGCGCGTCTCTACCCTGACGCAAAGTACGTCGTTCTCACTCGTCATCCTGTCGCCGTGTTTAGCTCGTACGCCAACAGTTTCTTCGACGGGGACTGGGCAGAGGCTCATGCGTTCAACCCGATCCTCGAACGCTACGTGCCGGCCATGGCACGGTTCCTCCGAGAACGCCCCGTGCCGTTGCTCCAGGT
>JBATTM010000743.1:0-23575 GCA_049670545.1 Polyangiales bacterium | reverse complement strand
CCTCGCAGCCGCTCCGCGATCGCCGCCAGCCGACGCGCCGCGAGAGCCTCGGGATCGCGACCGTCGAGCTGGATGCGTCCCGTGACTTCGCGCAGGCGGGTCTCCGCTTTGCGTCGATTGCTCTCGGCCGCCTCGTGCAGTTGCATGGCACCCTTGAGATTCTCGAGTAGCTCCGCCTGCTCCTGAACGCTGGTATCGAGGTGCCGAGTGAGCACGTCGACACTCACCACCGACACCCCGGAGAAGACCGCGAAGACCGCGGTGACGCGAAGCCAATCGACGAGATCAGAAGGATCGTAGAAATGCGTGGTCTCGACGGTGGCAAGCCCCATCGACAAGGAGGCCCCTGCCGCCAGGAGGGCGACCAAGTTCAGTACGAAGGCCACGCGCGTGGCCCGTCGCCCAAAGAGCACGGACGCGAGAATGTTCTGCGCAACCAGAATGAGTATCGGCGCTGGAAGGTAGCCGGCGGCGAACAGGCCGAATACACCCGAGACGAACAACACGGCCAAGAACCCGAACGCACGCACCTGGTATCGGAGTCGTCTTGCCAAGAGCAGAAACGCGAGGGCGCCATAGAGGCCGATCGACGCGCTGGCGACGCCCCACGCGCTCATCTCGAGAGAATCGACGAGAGTTCGGACGAAGGCGAGGCCGCCCAGGACCACCGACAACAGCAGTGTCGTGTTCAGAATCCGAAGCCGAATGGGCTTCGTTCCATCGGCGATCTCGGTTTGAGAGCTCCCTGAGTCCACGGCGTACCACCCGTACCTCGGATAGTAGACCGTTATTCCCAAGAGGGCAGTGCGAACGCTTGCAGGTACGAGAAAGACCGCGGGGTCAGCCGTATGTCGCCTCGAGCGCGTCGATGAAGGCCCCGAGCTTCGCCTCCGACAAGGCGTTGATGCCCGCAGCGGCCGCGCGGCCCCCACCGGTCGGAAACCGGCGACATAGCGTGTCGGCATCCCGCTTGTCATCGAGGGGCGCTCGCACGCTCACCAGATACGTCCCGTCAGCTCGCTCGGTCAACACCGCGTGGGCGCGACCTGGTGAAGCATTAGCAAGGTCGTTGCTGTACACACCCGAAACCCGGCGGGCCCATGGAGCGTCGGGAAACACGAAGACTGCAGCGACCTTGGATTCGCGCATGGGTGAAAGTGAGGCGGCCGAGGCCATGTCTTGGTCGTATCCTGCTTTGAGGGCCTTGAACGTCCCAGACGCCTCTTCGATGAACAGGAATGGGCTCGAGTAGGGGCTCACCAGTCGGAAAAGGGTATCCGGCGCGAAGTGCAAGTCGTCGAGTGATCCCCCGTAGGCATTGTAGTTGATGCAGGTTCCGAGCACGTCGAGCAAAGCAAGGCGCTCTTCGGGCAGATCGAGCGGCGTGGCCAGTTCCCGAGCGGTGCCCTTCAAGTTGTCGCCGAATGCACCGGTGATAGCCCACTCGAGGAACGCGCCCCGTAGGTGGCCGTTGACCAAGAGGCTGGTACACACGTTCGGATCAGTGTCGATGATCGTGTTCAACTTTGGATCGTCTGGGACGTGACCTGCGAAGTGGTGATCGATGTAGAAGATTTCGGCACCCGCCGCGAGAGCGCGAGAGACGCCATCTCGGTTCTTGTCGAAGCTCACATCGAGGACGGTGATCTGGTCGCCCGGTAGCGGTTCGGCCTTCTCGACCAGCGCGATATCCCGCTTCACGCCAGTGATCAGCGTGCTCGACCGTGGCTCAGCGTGATGAAGCTGGGTGAGGGCGCAAATCCCGTCTGCATCCCCGTTGAAAATATCGATCTGCGCCATGCTCGTTCCTATTCGGCCGCGATGCGGTTATCCAGGGTGCCGAGATCGATTGCTCCGTCCTCGGTGCGAATGCTTGCCGTGACGCGATCGCCCGGCTTCAGAAAACGGCCATTGGCCTCTTGAAGATCGATAAACCGCGGCCACTTCTCGGCTTTGGGGAGCGACGCGAGAAGGGCGTTCTGATCTCGGGAACGCTGAAGGGCGACGCCAGCGGGTGTCCCGCTCGCGATCAAGTCGCCGGCGTGTAGCGACTGAAGTTCGCTGAGCTCGGTGAGGGTTTCCGGCGGCTTGTACACCATGTCGGCGCAGACGGCGTCCTGGCGAACCTCGCCGTTGACCCGCATCTGCAGCCGAAGATCTTGCCATCGCTCCCGAATCTCGTCGTCGACCAGGGTAAGCCACGGTCCGGTCGGCCCGAACGTGCGGAAGCTCTTTCCCTTGTAGTACTGAGATTGCGGAACCTGGATGTCCCGGGCGCTCACGTCGTTGTGGATGAGCAGCGCTCCAATCGCGGGCGGGAGAGAGGGGCCGTGGAACTCCTCTGGCTCGATGACATCGCGCCCCAACACGAGGCCAAGCTCGATCTCGTAGTCGAGAAGCCGCACGCGATCCGGCTTCACGATGTCGTCATGGGGGCCACACAAACACGAAGAGGCCTTTCGAAACAACATGTTGAACCTGTTAGCGTCCGGGTCGGCGCCGGTCTCAATCGTATGCGCACGATAGTTCTTCGCTTGGCAGATGATCTGTTGATTGACCGTGATGGGGGACAGCAGCTCCGCGCCTTGGAGTCGAAGACCCTCGGAGCCAGCGCGGTCGAACGCGGCGTCGACAGCGGTTCTTCCGTGCGTCAGAAGTGCCCGCGTCGTTTCGAAGGCTCCAACGATCAGAAGCAGCCGATCATCGCGTACGACCGCCCAGTGGGCGTCCCCGGCGTTTCGAACCCGCGCGACTCGCAACATGGGGCCGTCTTAGCGCTTTGCCGCGAGATGCGCCCGCAGACGTTCCGACGAATTTTTCTGTGCTATGTTTCGCGCCTCATGCCCAAGTACGTCTTCGAGCCGTCCGATCTGCAGCGCATCGTGCAGATGCACCTCGACGTGCCGATCGACCAGCGGTTCGACCGGATCACGCAGACCCTCCACGCGGTGTACGGTGAGCACATTCACCCCGGGCGCGAATGGATCTGGAGCAACGCTGGCGGAATCATGTGCTCGATGAGCGTGCTGCACAATTCACCGAAAGAGTATCTTCTGTTTTGCGGCACCGCGGTCGGGTCAGAAGGACACAGTGGCCGGCATCGCGCCGAACTCTACGATGTTGTCGTCAACGGCGAGCTCCAAACCTTTCGACCGAATCAGTTCGCCCCCCGCACCTTCCTTCCGGGCGATGTGTCGCACCTCCCTCGGTTGACGACGAACGGGAGCCACTTGGGCAAAGAGTGTTGGCTCCTCGAGTACGCGCGCGGCAACATCATGTCGATGTTTCCGTTCGCGCTTGGCGACACGATCTTCAGTACCCAAGACTTGACCGATCTTCGCAAGACCATGGTGCACTCCACCAAGTTGATGTTGTCCGAGGCCAAGATCGCTCTTCGGACCAAACTCGGCCGTGCAGAGGCGCAACAGCCGCGCCTCGACCTCATTACGGCTCCCGCTGGGGAGCGCGCCAAAGCGGCCACCGGCGATTCGTCCCTCAATTGACGGCGAACGTCACGACCCCAAGATGACGCCTCCGGAGGTCGGTTTCAGGCCGAATTCGGTCCACCCAGCGCGGTGGCTTGCGTGATGTCGATTTCACGGCTAGCCGGGCGATGGCAAAACGCGCCAAACGCACGAGAAAACAATGAAAGACCTCAGCACCTACCGCAACATCGGCATCTTCGCGCACGTGGACGCTGGCAAGACCACCACCACGGAGCGAATCCTCAAACTCACCGGCAAGATTCACAAAATCGGTGAGGTCCATGACGGCGCCGCGACGACTGACTTCATGGAACAGGAGCAGGAGCGCGGGATCCCGATGCAGTCGGCCGCGACGACGTGTTTCTGGGACGGTCATCAGCTGAACATCATCGACACGCCGGGCCACGTCGACTTCACGATCGAGGTGTATCGCTCGTTGAAGGTTCTCGATGGGGGCGTCGGCGTATTCTGTGGCTCAGGTGGTGTCGAGCCGCAGTCTGAAACCAACTGGCGCTACGCGAACGACTCGAAAGTGGCACGGCTGATCTTCGTGAACAAGCTCGACCGAGCTGGTGCGGACTTCTATCGCGTCATTGCCCAAGTCAAGAACGTTCTCGACGCGAAGCCCCTCGTCATGGTGCTTCCCATCGGGACCGAAGCTGAGTTCGTTGGTGTCGTCGATCTTCTCACCCGTGAAGCATACGTGTGGGATGACACTGGCCGACCCGAAAACTTCGAGGTGCAGGAAGTGCCCGAAGACATGAAGGAGCTGGTCGAGAAGTACCGGACCGAGCTCATCGAGACTGCGGTGGAGCAGGATGACGAGGCGCTCGAGCAGTACCTCGAGGGCACCGAGCCAGACCTCGACACCATCAAGAAGTGCATCCGCAAAGGCACTCGCGACCTCGTGTTCTTTCCGACGTTCTGTGGCTCTGCGTTCAAGAACAAGGGCGTGCAGCAAGTACTCGACGGCGTTGTCTCGTACTTGCCCAACCCAATGGAAGTTCCCCCGCAGCCGGAGATCGACCTCGAGGGCAACGAAACGGGCGAGTATGCGATCGTCGATGCGGAGCGCCCGGTGCGGGCCCTTGCGTTCAAGATCATGGAGGACCGCTTCGGCGCGTTGACCTTCACACGGATCTACTCGGGGACCATCAACAAGGGCGATACCCTCATCAACACCTTCACCGGCAAGAGTGAGCGTATTGGCCGCATGGTCGAGATGCATGCCAACGATCGAACGATCGTCGATACGGCGCAGGCAGGCGACATCGTCGCGATGGTCGGCCTCAAGGACGTGCGCACGGGACACACCCTCGCCGACGCGAAGAATCCCGCGACACTCGAGCCGATGGTCTTTCCCGCCCCGGTCATTTCGGTCGCCGTCTCGACGAAGGACAAGGCCAACAGCGAGAAGCTCAGCACAGCGCTCGGCAAGATGGTCGCCGAGGACCCGTCTTTCCACGTCGAAGTCGACCAGGAGTCGGGCGAAACGATTCTCAAGGGCATGGGGGAGCTTCACCTCGATATCAAGGTCGACATCCTCCGACGCAGCCACGGGGTGGACGTCCAAGTAGGCGCCCCGCAGGTCGCGTACCGAGAGACGGTGACCCAGCCGATCGACGACAGCTACACGCACAAGAAGCAAACCGGTGGATCGGGTCAGTACGCCAAGATCGACTTCCGCATCGAGCCGGCTGAGGCTGGTGAGGGCTTCGTGTTCGAATCGAAGATCACGGGTGGCAACGTGCCAAAGGAGTTCATTCCGGCCGTTCAGAAGGGCTTCAAGCAGATGATGGACAAGGGTCCGCTTTGCGGGTTCCCGCTTCTCGACTTCAAGGTGATCCTCAACGATGGTGGGTACCATCCGGTGGATTCGTCGCAGATGGCCTTCGAGACTGCCGCGAGGGCTGCGTTTCGCCAGAGCATGCCGAAAGCGGGTCCCCAGCTTCTCGAGCCGATCATGAAGGTTGACGTCTTTGTCCCCGACGCCAACGTCGGCGACGTGATCGGTGACCTCAACCGGCGTCGCGGCATGGTCAGCGCTCAGGAGAAGGGGCATACCAACGTGCGGATCAAGTCCGACGTGCCGCTGAGCGAGATGTTCGGCTACATCGGTGACTTGCGGTCGGCTACATCGGGGCGCGGTCAGTTCTCGATGGAGTTCAGCCACTACTCTCCGGTACCTCGACACATCCTCGAGAAGGTGCAGGCGGAAGTTGCCGAGCGTGAGGCCGCGAAGAAGTAGACGCCCTGCGGGGCTTCCCACCCGGCTCTCTTGTCACTAGACTGTCTGGCTCTGACGGGGCCTCGCGGTCCGGAGGGGTCCGATGAAGAAGCTGACACACGACCAGGTCGCCGATCACATGAAGGCGCTGCCAAGTTGGGAGCTCGGCGACGACCGCATCCGACGCACGTTCAAGTTCAACGACTTCGTCGAGGCGTTCGGGTTCATGTCGAGCGTGGCCCTCGTGGCCGAGCAGATGAACCACCACCCTGAGTGGCGAAACGTCTGGGCGACGGTCGAGGTGGAGCTATCGACTCACGACGCAGGAGGCCTCACCGAGCTCGACATGAAGATGGCCGCGAAGATGGATACGCTGAGTCGGCTCGGGTGAACCGCACGCAGCGGGAGCCTCGCAATTGCGCCCATCGGATTCGCCAGCTACCAGGCGGCAACAGGCCATGCAGCATTCCTCGAGCATGACGACAGCCCTTCCGGAGTCCCGTGAGTGGGTATGCCCCATGCACCCCGATGTCGTACGTGACGCGCCAGGGGACTGTCCGAAGTGCGGGATGGCACTCGAGCCTCGAAACGCGACTCTCGACGACGACTCGGTCAGCCCTGAGCTCGTCGACATGAAGCGACGGTTCTGGGTGTCCGTCGCCTTCACGGTACCGCTGTTGGTGGTGTCCATGGGGGACATGCTGCCGGGTCACCCGATCTCGGCGGCGATCGGTGAGCGCAATCGTGTGTTCCTCGAACTCGCTCTCGCGACCCCGGTGTGCCTTTGGGCGGCTTGGCCCTTTTACGTGCGTTTCATCGGTTCGATTCGAAACCGCCACCTCAACATGTGGACGCTGATCGGCCTCGGCGTAGGGGCGTCGTACTCGTATAGCCTCGCTGCGGCGGTTTCCCCGGCATCCTTCCCCGCCTCGTTTCGAGACGGCTCTGGGGGCGTGGCCGTCTACTTCGAGGCGGCAGCCACGGTCGTCGCGTTGATTCTTCTCGGTCAAGTGCTCGAGCTTCGTGCGCGTGGGCAAACCGGCGAAGCGATCAAGTCGCTGCTGGATCTCGCTCCAAAGACTGCACGCCGGATCCTTCCGGGCGGCGCCGAAGAGGACGTAGCGCTCGAGTTGCTCGCGGTCGGCGATCGCCTTCGTGTACGCCCCGGCGAAAAGGTTCCGGTCGATGGCACAGTCGTCGAAGGAGCGAGCTCGGTCGACGAGTCGATGGTTACAGGGGAACCGATGCCGGTCTCGAAGAGTGAGGGGGACTCCGTCATCGGGGCGACTCTCAATGGGGGTGGTGCGCTGGTGATCGATGCTGGCGCCGTCGGTGCGGACACGTTGCTCGCCCGTATCGTCTCCATGGTCTCGGAGGCGCAGCGAAGCCGCGCACCCGTCCAGAGGCTTGCAGACGCGGTGGCGGGTGTCTTCGTCCCTGGAGTATTGGTCGCAGCGGTCGCGACGTTCATCGTGTGGAGTCTCGTCGGCCCTGACCCAAAGATGGCCCATGCGCTCGTGAGCTCCGTCGCCGTCCTGATCATCGCATGCCCATGCGCCCTCGGGCTCGCGACGCCGATGTCGATCATGGTCGCCACGGGCAAGGGTGCGTCCGTCGGCGTGTTGTTCAAAGATGCGGAGGCCATCGAGGTTTTCCGAACAGTCGATACGTTGGTCGTCGACAAAACTGGGACCCTTACCGAGGGGCGTCCCACACTGGTCGCTGTGACGCCGGCTGAAGGATTTGAGCCGGACGCGTTGCTCGCACTGTCTGCCGCCCTCGAACGCGCGAGCGAGCACCCCCTTGCGGAGGCCATCGCCGGCGCCGCCGAGAAGCGAGGATTGGTGTTGCGCCCGGTGAATGACTTCGAAGCGCTGGCCGGAAAGGGTGTGAGGGGGCGCGTCGATGGGAAGCGCGTGTTGCTCGGGAATCGGGCGCTTCTGGAGGACGAAGGGGTCGATTGTGCCGCCCTCGGTGCTGCGGCTGATAGCGCTCGACAGGACGGCCAGACCGCGATTCTCGTGGCGATCGACGCACGCCCGGCGGGGATCCTCGGCGTGGCCGACCCGATCAAGCCGAGCACGTCCACCGCGATCGACGCGCTACGCGAGCAGGGTTTGCGCATCGTCATGCTTACGGGAGATCACGAGACCACCGCGAGGGTCGTCGGCGCGGCGCTCGACATCGATGAAGTGATTTCGGACGTTCTTCCTGACGAAAAGGCCGCCGTGGTGGAACGCCTCAAGAACGAAGGTCACGTCGTCGCGATGGCGGGGGACGGCGTCAACGACGCTCCGGCCTTGGCACTCGCCGACGTGGGGATCGCCATGGGCACCGGTACCGATATCGCGATGGAGAGTGCCGGGGTGACGCTGGTCAAGGGCGATCTCCGCGGGATCGTCCGAGCCCGTCGATTGAGCGTCGCGACGATGCGAAATGTTCGTGAGAACCTATTCTTTGCGTTCGTATACAACGCGCTTGGCATTCCAATTGCCGCCGGGGTGTTCTATCCCCTGTTTGGCCTTCTCCTCAGTCCGATGATCGCGGCGGCGGCGATGAGCTTCAGCTCGGTCTCGGTGATCACGAATTCACTACGGCTGCGGCGCGCGCGGATCTAGCGCGCCCGCAGTCGCTGGACCGACCAAGTTTCCATGAACTTCGACCCCGCACTGCTCGCATTCGCGTTCGTCGTATTCGGCGCCTATGTCGTACAGACTGCGATTGGTTTTGGCAGCATGCTGATCTGCGTCACTTTCGGTGCACAGTTGCTCAGCATCGATGAAGTGATCCGGCTCGCGATCCCGCTATCGTTTCTCCAGACGGGGTATATCGTCGTCCGCCACGCCGACGGCATCCGATGGAACCTCTTGCTTCGGCGCGTACTACCCCTGATGGCGCTCGGCATGGGCGGTGCGTTCGTACTGTTGTCCTACGTTCACGGGCCTTGGCTCGGGTTGGCGTTCGGTCTGATGGTGCTCGTGCTCTCCGCACGCGACATCCGTCGCCTGCGGCACTCCGACGTGAACACCGTCGAACCACCGATCTCTCCTCCTGCGTCGATTGCCGCGCTCTTTTCCGCCGGCGTCGTTCACGGGATCTATGCCTCTGGCGGACCGATGCTCGTGTACGCGATTGGTAGGGAGGGTCTTGGAAAACGCGATTTCCGGAGCACCCTGAGCATGGTCTGGATCTTGCTCAATCTCGTTCTCGTGGCGCGTTTCGTGACTACGGACGCCTATCAGGAAGGCGACCTTCTCCGTGTTCTATTTCTCGTGCCGGCGGCGCCGTTCGGAATTCTTCTCGGAGAATGGATCCACCATCGAGTCGACGAACGACGCTTTCGGATGGCGGTCTTGCTCCTCCTCCTCGCTGCTGCGATTTCGCTCATCCTGCGGTATAGTTCGCAGCTCCTTTGAAGGTAGAAAGGCGACTCCCATGTATGACCTGAAGATCGTAGGCGGCACTATCGTAGACGGCACAGGGCGGCCTCGCTTCGAGGGCGACGTTGGCATCAAGGACGGCAAAATCGCCGCGGTCGGTACTTGTGACGAGGGCGCGCAAGAGACGCTCGATGCGCGGGGCGCTGTCGTCACCCCTGGCTTCGTCGACATCCATACCCACTACGACGGCCAGATCAGCTGGGACCAGGAGCTCGCCCCCTCCTCGATCCATGGTGTGACGACGTGCGCCATGGGGAGCTGCGGGGTTGGGTTCGCGCCCGTACGCCCCCAAGATCACGCGAAGTTGATCGAGCTGATGGAGGGTGTGGAGGACATCCCCGGCACTGCGCTGTCTGAAGGGATCACCTGGGGTTGGGAGAGCTATCCCGAGTACATGGATGTGCTCGACGCGATGCCGCACACGATCGATTTTCTTGGGCACGTGCCGCACGACGCGCTTCGCGTGTACGTCATGGGGGAGCGCGGCGTACACGACGAAGTCGCGACTTCGGATGACATCGCGGAGATGCGGCGACTCTTGCGCGCCGCTCTCGAAGCGGGTGCCATCGGGTTCAGTACCGGACGCAGCGACAATCACCGAAGCGCGGTCGGGGAGTGGACCCCCTCTTCCGAGGCAGCGGGCGAAGAGCTCGCAGGGATCGCCGAAGCCTTCGTGGGCTTGAACCACGGCGTGCTCCAAGCGGTCAGTGACTTCAACGTGCTTCACGGCGACGATCACTTCGAGCCCGAGTGGGCCGTTCTCGAGCAGATGCTTCGTGCAGGCGGCGGTCGTCCCATGAGTGTGTCGACCATGCAGCGTGACCACAGCCCGGAGCAATGGCGCTGGATCCTCGAACGCGCGACGCGCTGCAGCGAAGAAGGCTTCGACGTGCGATGCCAAGTGGCCTCGCGTGGCATCGGCGTCATGCTCGGCCTCCAGGCGACGTTTCACCCCTTCATGGGCTTTCCGAGCTACAAGGCGATCAGCCAGCTACCACTCGAGGAGCGCGTCCGCGCGATGCGCGACCCGGAGCTCAAGGCGCGCATGATTCGAGAGAAGAGCGAGCCAGTCGCAGGTGATGGCAGCATGCTGCCGCCGCTCGCCGACTACTTCTTGTCGAATCTCGAGATGGTGTCCATGCGGCTGTTCCGTCTCGGACAGGAGCCGAACTACGAGCCCCCGGCGCAAGAGAGCTTCGGCATGCAGGCGATGGCCAAACAAGAACCGGTCCTCAGTGTCATCTACGACGCGATGCTCGAGCAAGATGGCGAGGCTCTATTGTACTTCCCCGTCTACAACTACACGGGGATGAACCTCGACGCGGTACACGAGATGCTCACGCACCCCCGCGCGCTGCCTGGTCTGAGCGATGGGGGTGCGCACGTCGGCACGATTTGCGACGCGAGCATGCCCACGTTTCTGCTGACCCACTGGGCCCGTGATCGAGCGGACGGCCGCATCTCGCTCGAGCGCGCCATTCAGATGCAGGCGCACGACACGGCCCGGTTCATCGGCCTTGCCGATCGGGGCGCGCTGTCGCCGGGGCTTCGCGCTGACATCAACGTCATCGATTTCGATCGACTCAAGTTGCGCCCGCCCGTGATGCTCAAGGACCTGCCGGCCGGCGGCCAACGGCTCATGCAACACGCTGACGGCTACGTGGCGACTCTGGTCGCGGGCCAGCCGATCGCCCGCAACGGAAAGCTCACCGGCGCGCGCCCCGGGCGCCTGGTTCGCTCCGGTCGGCAGTAGCCGGATTCCAGATTACAAAATGTAAACTTAGTTCTTGCGACGCGCACAACCGAAGTTTACACTTCGTTAAACAATGCGCTCTCGCCCTGAAACCATTGATAATTTACCCCCTGCGAAACCGGTTCCTCGCCATCGTGGACACTGGCTCCTCGGGGGCTTCTCCGACTTTCAGCGGGATCGCGCGGAGTTCATCCTCCGAGGACATGAGGAGTACGGCGACGTCTTCGCGACGCGCGTTCTCACAGGCCAGTCGTATTTCATCCGCGATCCACAGGTGGTGAACGCGGTCAACGTCACGCATGCGAAGTACATCGACAAGCCCAAAGTGGTGAAGCAGATGTGGAGGCCGTTTCTCGGCAACGGCCTCGTTCCCAATGGAGGAGAGCCCTGGCGACGCCAACACAAGTTGATTCGCCCTGGGTTTCACAAGCTTCGCATCGACGCGTATGCGCCGACCATGGCCGCTTACACCCGGGACATGTTGCGCGGCTGGGCCGACGGCGAAGCGCGAGACTTTCGACAGGACATGGTCGAGCTCACGCTACGCGTCGTCGCCAAGACCCTCTTCGACACGGATCTCGCCTACGACTCGAAGACCGTGCACGACGCGATGGTGCACATCGTCGAGGCGCTGATCGACCACGCGCAGACACCGATTCCCACGCCAAGATGGTGGCCCTCCGAGCGCAACCGTCGAATGGTCAAGGCGCTCGACGCGATGGATGGGGTCATCGCAAGGCTGATCGCGGCCCGCCGCCGGGAGAATCTAGATCACGGTGATCTGATGTCACATATGGTTTTTGCGGCGGATGAGCGCGGTGGCATGTCTGACACGCAGCTGCGGGACGAGTGCATGACGCTGATCTTCGCGGGTCACGAGACCACCGCGCACAACCTCACCTGGGCGTGGTATCTCCTGGCGAGTCATCAGGACAAGGTTGCCAAAGCGCGCGAAGAGATCGATCGTGTCGTCGGCCGGCGCGCCATCACGGTCGATGATCTCCCGAAACTTCGCTACCTCTCGATGTGCGTGAAGGAATCGCTTCGTCGCCTGCCTGCGGTCTGGATCTACGGGCGGGAGGCCCTCCAGGACCTACGTATGGGTGACTACGACTTTCCGAAAGGTGCCGTCCTTGCGATCAGCCCGCTGGCTCTCGGCCGCAACCCCCGCTACTTCGACAATCCGCTCGAGTACCGTCCGGAGCGCTGGACCCGCGACTTCGAACGGTCGCTGCCCAGGGGGGCCTACGCACCTTTCGCGGCCGGACCCCGGGTCTGTTTAGGAAAGCAGTTCGCGCTGATGGAAATGCAGATTGTCCTCGGCACGCTGCTCCAGAACGTCGAGTTCAATTTGCTGGACGGTTTCGTTCCCGACGAGCTCCCAGAGATCTCACTCAACCCAGGCGAACGCGGAATGCAGATGCAGGTCCGATTCCGGGATGGCGCACCCGTGCGTCGGCACGGAGACTCGGACCGCGTCCCGGGAGTCCACGCCGCGTAAGGAGCTCTTGGACGGAGGCCTTTGCACGCACGAGTGCGAACGAACCTTTCGGTTCGTTCGCATCCAAGCCATTTTTCGATCGGATAGGCGCTCTTGGACGGCGCAAACGCGCGTTGCCCAGCTGCCACCCGTGCCGACTGCTAGTTGACGACGTCGGTAGCGGCTGCTTTGCCGCCTTCTTTCGTGCCCTCTTTGACGCCGCCTTCTTGGCCAGCGCTCACACCGGTTTCGACGCCGGCCTTGCCCGCAGACTCGGCTCCCGAAGTAACCTGCTGCTTCATCGCGCTCGAGTCGTCCTTGCAGGCAGCCGTGAGGCTGAGTGCGGCAACTGCGGTGCCAATCAAGACGTGCTTCAACATCGTGCTCATTTTCCTACCCCTTCCAGCGGGTCATTTCATCCCCCGCGGTCGCCCGTTTCGTACGGTCGATCACAGCGTCAGTCAAGGATGAACGCCTCCTTCCGAGCGCGTCTTGGGCCCGTACCGTAGGGGGCGGCTCTGCTGTGGAGGTCCTCGACGATCGAGACGCCTCGTGACCGCCTGCTCGGGGACGTTGGTGCCCGACTATCCCGCGAACCACCATTGGTACGCGGCGAAGGCTGCCCCGGCAGCAAACAGGACGGCGAACACGGCGAACCACTGGCGTCGGATCTCTCCGACGAGAGCCGCGCTGTCGACGGCGCGCACGGACGCCGTCTGACCACAGGTCGGGCATGCCGGCGTTGGACCGGCGGCGTCCGAGGCGAACGCGGCCTCGCAGTAGGCGCACTGATATTCCTTGGGCATCGCGCGCGAGCATACTCCGCGGGTACGCGCTACACCAAGCGCCATGACCGGTTCGCAACGCCAGGACGACGCGCAAGAGAACGCGCCCAACTTCGTTCACGACCTCGTGCGTCACGAAGTAGAGCAGGGCCAAGAAGGCGGTGCAGTCGTGACCCGGTTCCCGCCGGAGCCCAACGGGTATCTTCACATCGGGCACGCGAAATCGATCTGCCTCAACTTTACCACTGCTGAACTCGCGAAGGCGGGCCTTGGACGTTGCCATCTGCGATTCGACGACACCAATCCCGAAGCCGAAGACACCGAGTACGTCGAAGCGATCCGCGAAGATGTACGGTGGCTCGGATTCGATTGGGGGAGCTACGAGTACTTCGCCTCCGACTACTTCGGAAAGCTCTACGACTGCGCCAAGGAGCTGATCAGTCGCGGTTTGGCCTACGTCGACAGCCAGGACTTGGAAGCGATCCGTGCGGGCCGTGGTGACTTTTACAAGCCCGGCGTCAACAGTCCGTTTCGAGATCGAAGCGTCGAGGAGAATCTCGATCTGCTCGCCCGGATGCGAGCTGGCGAGTTCGACGAGGGCGCGCACGTGCTCCGCGCCAAGATCGACATGGCGTCGGCTGACGTCAACTTGCGCGATCCAGTGATGTATCGAATCCGCAAAGCGATTCACCACCGTACCAGTGACGCGTGGCGCATCTACCCCATGTACGACTACGCCCATCCCATGTCCGACGCGTTCGAAGGGGTGACTCATTCGGTCTGCACCCTGGAATTCGCGCATCACAACCCGCTCTATCAATGGTTCGTCTCGCACTTCGACTTCGCTCCGGTGCCTCGACAGATCGAGTTCGCCCGGCTGAACTTGACGTACACCGTCATGAGCAAACGTCTCTTGAAGCGTCTCGTCGAAGAGGGACACGTCAACGGGTGGGACGACCCAAGAATGCCCACGATCGCGGGAATGCGGCGACGCGGCTATACACCTGCCGCTCTTCGGCGGTTCGCGGAGCGGATCGGCGTTTCGAGGCGGGACGGTATCGTCGACGTCAGCTTACTCGAGCACGCGCTTCGTGAAGATCTCAACGCGACGAGTCCGCGCACGATGGCGGTCCTCCGACCTTTGAAGCTCGTGATCGAGAACCTCGCAGAGGGTGAGGAGATCGAAGTCGATGCGCCGTACAACCCAAGCGACACTTCGTTCGGGTCACGGTCGCTCACACTGACGCGCGAGATCTACATCGAGCGAGACGACTTCATGGAAGAGCCGGTCAAGAAGTGGTTTCGTTTGGCGCCAGGCAAAGAAGTGCGTCTCCGCTATGCGGCCCTGGTTACGTGCAATGAAGTCATCAAGAACGACGCGGGGGATGTCATTGAGCTTCGTTGTAGTTGGGATCCAGCCTCCAAGGGCGGGAACGCTGCGGATGGCCGCAAGGTCCGCGGAACGATCCATTGGGTGAGCACGAAGTCGGCCGTCGACGCCGAGGTCCGCCTCTACGATCGTCTCTTCCAAGACGAGAACCCGCTTGACGAAGCTCTTCAAGGCGACTTCACCGATCGCCTGAACCCTGGGTCGCTCGAGGTCTTGCCACACGCAAAGCTCGAGCCGAGCCTTCGTGGCCGCTCGCCAGGGGACCGCGTCCAGTTCGAGCGTCTCGGGTACTTCGTCGTCGACCCCGACAGCACCGACGCCCGGCCGGTGTACAACCGGACCATTCAGCTCAGAGACTCCTGGGCAAAACTCAGCAAGAAACCGTAGGCCTTGGCTCAGATCTGGGTGCCACTATTCGAAGTAGTTTCGAACCTTTACTGGTTTATTAGTTTCGAGTTGCAGAAGCTGTAATCTGAGTTAACATTTCGAGTCATGCAGGTGAGCGCCAAGAGCATCCTCGCGGAGGTGTTGTCCGTTGCTCACGCCGGAGCGAAGCCTTCGGTGCGCGTCTCGCTGCTGATCGATGCGGGCGCACTCTTCGGCTTCTCCGCCAACACAGTGCGAGTGACCTTGGCCAAAATGCGTGCTGCGGGCGATGTCGATTCGCCCTCTCGCGGGCTTTACCGCCTCGGCCCACGTTCACGAGATCTCAGCGACCGCGTCATGGGGTGGCGCACGGTCAGCGCGCGGATGACGAGTTGGGACGGATCGTGGATTGGTGTCTTCACGGGTCACTTGAGCCGCACCGACCGCCCCGCGCTCGGGCGTCGGAATCGTGCGTTGCGTCTCGTTGGGTTTCGCAGCCTCGAGGAGGGCCTCTACGTGCGCCCGAACAATCTGGCGGGCCGGCTCGGGGAGGTGAGGACGACCCTCGAACGCCTTGGTTTGGAGGCCGGCGCGGTCGTGATGCGTCTCGACGAGCTTGCAGACGACGACACGGCACGGGCCGTTCGTTTGTGGGACTGTGACGCGATTGTCGCAGGTTATCGCGACCTCCGACGACAGCTCCGCGACAGCATGTTGCGACGGGACGAGCTCCCTCTCGAAGAATCCATGCGCGAAGCGTTTATGCTCGGGCGCGAAGTGATTCGGTGGGTCGCGCTCGATCCGTTGCTCCCCGCGCAGATGGTCCCAGTAGACGAGCGCGATGCGCTGGTCGAAGAAATGATTCGGTACGACAAAACCGGCCAAGTTCTGTGGTGGCGCTATCTAGGCGTCAACGAAAGCGAGGTGGCAGCATGAGCACGTCGACCCCCGATTGGCGACAAGCGTTCAGCAAGGAAGAAATCGCGGAGCTCCGCGAGCACAGCGATTGGCGCGGCTGGACCACCCTTCTCATAGACTACGGGACGATCGCTGCCGCGATGGCGCTCGTCGCGTTCGTCCCGAACGTCGTCACGATCCTGTTCGCGTTGGTCGTGATCGGTACGCGTCAACTCGGGCTGGCGGTCGTCGTTCACGAGGCGTCGCACCGGACTCTTCTCAACAATCGCAAGGTCAACGACTGGGTGGGCAACTGGCTCGCGGCGTACCCCATCTACATCAGCACCGACATGTATCGGCCGCACCATCTCGATCACCACGGCAAGACGTGGGGCGACACTGACCCCGATCGCGAGTTGGCCGACGGGTTTCCTGTGTCAAAGGCGAGCATGGCCCGCAAGCTCACTAGAGATCTCCTCGGCCTCACTGGCCTGAAGCAGCTGATCGGCACCAGCTACGTCGCGTACAAAGTGATCCGAGGGCAGGAGGTCGAGCAGGGGACGCTCCCCATGCGGCTCGATCGAGGGCGCATGATCCGCATGGTGATCGGGACGCTCGCCACGAACGGCATCTTGTTCGGTATCCTTTGGGCGCTTGGGCATCCCATGCTGTACCTCCTGTGGTTCGGAGCATGGCTCACGACCAACAAGATGGTCGTCCGTCTTCGGTCGATGGCGGAGCACTCCGCCGTGCCTTCGCCATATCCAGGAGACCCCTTCGGGAACACGCGCACCACCCTCACCAGTTGGTGGGAACGTGCCCTCCTCGCGCCGCATCATGTTGGCTACCATCTCGAACACCATTTGGTGATCACCGTACCCCACTACAAGCTCCCACGTTTCCATCGAATGCTGGGAGAGCGAGGTCTTCTCGAACACGCGTGCATCGAACGGGGATACGCGCGCGTCCTTCGCAAGATGGTCGCCTGACTCCGAACTCAAGCCGCCTCGAGCGACTGGGCACCGATCCCTAGCTGCTCCGCTTGATCTTGGAGTGCCGACTGCAGCAGCTTTCGAGCGCGGTGAAGTCGGGACATGACCGTTCCGATCGGCGTGCCCATGTCGGCTGCGATTTCCTTGTAGGACCACCCGTCGACATCGGCGCGAACCACGATCGATCGCGCGGGTTCCGGCAGGTCTCGAAGAGCTTCCTCGATCGCATGGGCGATCATCGGGCGCTCCACGTTGTGTTCCGCAGCCAAACCAGCTCGAATCGACGCTTGGCTGGTGCACCGATCCTGAATCGAGCCGGCGTTCGACTCGGCCATGAAGGCCCGCTCCCGCTTGTTCCGTCGGTAGCGATTGACGAACACGTTCCGCTGGATCTGAAACAGCCAAGCCTTGAAGTTCGTCCCCTGCTCGAATCGGTCGTAGTAACGGTACGCGCGGACCATCGTATCCTGCACTAGGTCATCGGCATCGGCGTCCGTGGTGGTGAGGCGGCGGGCGTTCGCACGAAGCACCCCGAGGTGAGGCCGCGCATCGGCTTCGAATCGGTTTCGCACCTCGGGCTGCCTTCTCAATGGTTGTTCTCTACTTTTCATGGTTTCTCTTCCATCCCTTCGCTCGTGGTGAGCGTCTTCGACGTGCGCATCACCCGCGGGAAGGTCAATGAAATGATTCCATAAATATGACATTTAGAATGCGATTTTTCACAGGAAAAGACCCAAATTTGGGCAATAAAGCACATTGATAATACGATTGATGTTGTGACGCAGAGAATAAATCGCGCTGAGACTATGACAAACGTCGATCGCCTCGGAATTCGCCCGACGGCCTGTGCACCGCGGCGTCGCAGTCCGAAACAAGCACTGCTTGTGTGCGAACACACCAACCGATCGGTCGTCTGTCAGCGCGTTCGAGGGTCAGTCATGGCCGTAGCCGGGGCATGACTCCCCCGGCCAACTCTTCACGTAGCGCGCGACGATGAGCATCGTCTCTTCGCCGGACCCGCCTGGGCTGGGGCGGAGGTCAATCCCCCCTTCGATCGTCACCATCAAGGGCTCGCCGAGGGCGACTGCAGACTCGAGATAGGCTTCCTCGAGCGCCACGTAGTCGCCTTCATGCGACACTCTCCACTTCTGCTCTGTGGTGCAGTCTTCGAAGGTACCGACGGTGCCAATGTGCGCGTAGTGGCCCTGGAGGCTCATCGTGCCCGATGGCGACGGAGGACGCGTTGGCTTCGCGTCCGCAGCGGTCTCGGCATCCTTCCCCTTCTTGCAGGCGACGACGCCCAGCGATAGCGTCGTGGCGAGCAGGAGGACAGCGGTCAATCGCATTCGGTCCATGAGAGTCTCCGTTATCGAGCGAGAATTCCGAGGTACGGGGTCACCCATTGTTGTCGTGAGTTGAAGAAGTCGCCGGAACCCGAGAGGGAGTATTTCATGCCCACGTCGATGTACATTCCGCTACTCACGCGAAACGCGACTCCCGCCTTCGCCGTGAACCCTGGCGTGAATCGAAACACCGCGACGTTGGTGCAATACCAGATGCCGCAGGCGAGTTGGGTTTCGCGAAACCGCCACCAATTGACGTCGAAGGTCGCCGCCAGATACGGGAGAATGGGGCTCTTGTTGGGGAGTTGGACCCGAACTTCAGGCGCGAAGTAGAGCCGCGTCAGAGGGCTTCGCCCGAGGCCGGTGCTTACCTGATTGAGGTCGATCGGCGTCCACATGACGCCCAAGTTCAGGCCCATCATCACGTAGCCGATGTCGTAGCCGCCGAAGAAGTGCAGATCGGCGCCAGGGCGGACAACGTCTCTTTCGACGTCGAGAGAGATGGGGACGCCCAGGTTGAACCCGCCCTGAAACCCGCGGTGCGATCCCACGCTCGGGGGAGGTGCGGGCGGACGCGCAGGCGCAGTCGTGTAGGGCTGATCCTGCGGGGGCGGCGTTGGATAGGAGTAGTCCTGCGCGCTTGCGACGCTGGCCATCCATCCGACCCCCAGCACCCAGAGCAGCAGCCCCGTCCGAATTCTCGTCATCGCCCCCAATTGCCTCTCCGACGGCACCCCACTGGTGCCCAGGCGCGAACGTACAAGAACACGCTCCCCCGGCCAAGTCACCGACATGCTTGCAATACTGGCGCCTCGCTTCGGCAAGCGACTACCCTTTCGCACGGAAGAGATGGGTACCCAAGCTTCAACGCGCTGGTTTCGCCGACTGCATCCAGCATGGGTTGGGTTGGTTGGGTTCGCCCTCTATGCGCGGACCATCGGTTTCGAGTTCGTGAATCTGGACGACCCTTGGCTCATCCGCGACAACAAGCTGCTCCAACAACCTAGCCTTGCGGCAGTTTGGCGGATCTTGGGTGACTTCTCCCCAGAGCAACGGTTCCGCCTCGGCGCCGAGTACCTCCCGGTACGGGATCTCTCGGTGATGATGGACTACGCCATGTACGGCGACTGGATCGGTGGACAACACCTGACTCAGGTCCTGCTCTACGCAGGAACGTGCGCCATCCTTGCCTCCCTCGTGCTGGCGCTTTTCGAGGACGTGCGCCTCGCTTGGATCTCAGGGCTTCTCTTCACCACGCACCCAGTGCACGTCGAAGTGGTCTCTTGGCTCTCCGAGCGCAAAGGGATGCTCGGTTCTTTCTTACTCGGGGTCTCGCTTCTTCTGGCCACCCACTACCTTCTTCGTGGCGGACGCGTTCGAGCGGTCTCCGCGTGCATCGTCTTTCTTCTCGCGGTTGCCGCGAAGGCCCTGACGATCGCGGGTATCGCGGCGGTTGTCCTGATCGCGCTTTGGGTCCGCCTCGGCATCCCGCGAGCTCGAGTGCTCGCGTTCTGCGCTGCGTATACGGTTTGTGGTCTCGTGCCTTTCGTTCCTAACGTTCTCGTGTCGTCGTCGTTGGGCGTCATCGAGCCGTATCACGGGTCCGGGTTTGTAGATACGTTGCTGCTGTTTTTTCAGGCGCACACCCAATACCTCGAACTGATGAGCTACTCGGGACCCTACGCGACTCAGTATGCGGTGAAGCCCGGCGGCGCTGGCCTGTGGTCCTGGCTTCCCGGCGCGCTCGTCGCGACCGCGGCGCTGGCGTGGGTCATCGCCGCGATACTCGATCGCTCCAGACGCACTCCGGCGGCCTTCGGTGTTGCGTGGTGGCTGATCTTCTTGGCGCCGGTCAGTCACATCTTGGTGCCAGTCCAGAACTACGCTGCTGATCGCTACCTCTTCTTGCCGAGCTTCGGATTGCTTGTCGTCCTTGCAGGGTTCTTGGCGAGACTGCCGCGTGCGGTGGGGCTACCCCTCACGGTGGCGGCGTTGGCGATATCGTGTGGGTGGACCGTCGTACAGACTCCCGTGTGGTCGAGTTCGGAACGTCTGCTCGACAACGCCACGCGTGTCACCCCGACCCACGCTCTCGCGTGGGACAAGCTTGCCGCGCTAGCAGAGGAGCGACAGGAGCATGGTCTTGCGTGGTCCTATGCGACCCGAGGCTTGGAACACTCCCCTGGCCATTGGCGGCTGCTTCACAGGCAAGCGTTGCTCTTGGCTGGCCGAGGGGACGTCGATGGGGCTATCCACCGAATGCACGACGCGGCGTCGGCGTCCGAGTCCGACCTCGTCTACGCGAACCTCGCATTGTTGTACCTCAAGCGGCATCGACTCGATGATGCGAGGGTAGCCGCGGAGAACGCGGTCCGGCTTCAACCTGCCAGCGCACGGAATCAACGTGCTCTAGGAATCGTCATGGTGGAACTGAAAGAGTTGCAGGCCGCCTGCCATGCCTTCGAGCGCGCCGCAGAGATCGATCCGTTCGACCAGGACAATCTCCGAAACCTCGCGCTCTGCTCGCCGACTCCTGAACGAGGGGCGCCGTAGCGGCGCCTACCAGCGCGTTTTGCCAATGCCTCGCACGGACGCTCAGTTCGCCTCGACGGTGAACTTGATCGGAACGCCGGTTAACGTTCGACCCCCGACGCAATCGTCGGGAACGCTAAAGTCCCCGAACGCGAATCGAAGGACGTCGAGGGAAAACACGACTTCGCCGCTGCCATTTGCCACGGTCGCGGTTTCCGCCACCGCGCTGAGCTGAAAACGGTGCGGCCCAGGCGAGCCGTTCTCGTCGGGGTCGGTCGAGAGATCAAAGTCGTCCACAGGCGTATTCGGAAGCGTCGAAGTCATCGTCGAGGGAGACGCACCGGTCAACGCGGTCCGCACCGACATCGAGGCCACGTCGATCACGGGCACGTTGGCTTCGATCAGGGCCTCTACCGATTCCTCGACGAGGGTCACGCCGGCTCCGAGGGTGACCTCGTTGGATCCGGACGGACGAAATGCGTCGCTGAGGATGATCGCAAGGTCGATTGCGAGTACCAGGTCCAGGTTGGACGCGCTGCACACGAGCTCGAAGGTTCTTACTTGGCTGAGTGGTTCGCCTCCGCCGTCGGGGGGCGCACTCGGTCCGATCTCACCCGCGTTGGCGTCGCCGCATGCCATCAAGACGCAGAGCGCGAACAATCCGAAATGGCGATTGAAAAAGGGCACCCTCCGATTTCGGGATGTCCAAAAACGGCCAGTTGCCGTGCCGAACATAAGCATACGCTAGGTACCTTGCCCGTCTGCCGGGCGACGGGTCAAGCCGCCGGTGCTGTTCCCAACAAGTGAAACGTGATCTCGATCAGCTGTGATCTTCGTCACAGTCTACGGAGGTGTTCCCTCGCTTTCCCTGTGCTGCACGCGTTTTCGCAAGCACCACGTGTGTGTGCACGTGGTGACTTGTGTCGGTGCAAAGATCGCACGCGCTTGAAGTAGCGTCAGAGATTGTCGGCGCGTCGACTTTAGGCTTGGAAATCCTGAACGTTCCTGCGATAAACGGACTCCCGTTTTGGTCCGAGTGCCCGCTCGGCCGTTGCCCTCACCGTGTCGGTTTAATTTATGAGTCCACGCTTTCTAGCTTTGGTTGCGCTCGTGTCTTTCGTGAGCGCTTGCGCCGACCCACAGGCGCCTCAAGCCTCGGTGTCCGTCACGGTCGATCTCTCTGCGGTAGAGATCGGCGCAGACCGACTCGAATACATCGTCTCTCATCCGACTGCGCTGCCTTCTCAAATAGTGGGCAACCTCGAGGTGACCGACGACTTGATGAGCTTCCGGCTCACCGCGTTGCCGCCCGAGACGAACTACACGATCGCGCTCGGCGTCTACCGCAATAGTGGTGAACGATTCTGCGACGGCTCCGCGAACTTCGACATCGTCGAGGACGAGACCACGTTGGTCTCGATGGTTCTCACCTGCTCGACGAGCGTGGACAACCCCAATGGCGAAGTCGGCGTCGACGTCACGTTCCAGTTAAACTACTGCCCGCAGATCGAAGACATCAACTTCGAAGCGAGCACCTTCCTCGGCGACCCGATCAATCTCAGTGTGCAGGCGGTCGATATCGACGGCACAGCTCCGCTCACCTACGAGTGGTCCGCCGCCGGCCCAATCGATACGCCGATGCAACCGACCGCGATCTATACGTGCACTTCGGTCGGCCCCGACACGATCGCGATCAAGGTCAGCGATGGGGACGTTGCTTGTGACCAAGACCGCAACCTTCCGATCACGTGTTTGCCAAGCCCGGCCTGTGGCGATGGCGTCGCGGAGCGCGAGGAGATCTGCGACGACGGGGTGAACGACGGTGACGAGGGCGAGTGCCTTCCCGGTTGTCTGAAGCTTCAGGCCTGTGGCGACGCGATCAGTGAGGGGACCGAGGTCTGCGACGACGGTGTGAACGACGGTGGCGAGGGCGAGTGCCTCTCTGACTGCCTCAAGGTGCAGGCGTGTGGTGACGCCGTGACCGAAGGCACCGAGGAATGCGACGACGGACAGAACGACGGTGTGGGCCCTCAGGGTTGTCTGCCCGGTTGCCTGTTCCCGGCCACCTGCGGCGACGGCGTGCCCGAGCCGCCTGAGGTTTGCGACGACGGCGTCAACAACGGCGGCGAACTGGAGTGCCTGGGATGCTTTAGCGTTCAGACTTGCGGGGACGCGGTCAGCGAGGGCACCGAGTTCTGCGATGATGGGTTCAACGACGGCGGCGAGGGTGAGTGCCTCGCGAACTGCGTCGGTTTCCAGGTCTGCGGCGACGTCTTGACCCAAGGCACGGAAGAGTGCGACGACGGTGTCAACGACGGTACCGGCCCCCTCGGTTGTCTCCCCGGGTGTCTTTCGTCCGCCACGTGCGGCAACGGCACCGTCGAAGTTCCCGAGTTCTGCGATGATGGATTCAACGACGGCGGCGAGGGCGAGTGCCTCGGCTGCTTGCTCGTTCAGGCTTGTGGTGATTCGCTCACGCAGGGCACCGAGGTTTGCGACGACGGGATTAACGACGGCGGCTCCGGTCAATGCACGGCCGGGTGTCAGGCGATCCAGGTCTGTGGCGACGGCATCCCGAACGGGACCGAGCTCTGCGACGATGGTGTCAACGATGGCACCGAGGGCGAATGCCTCCCCGGATGCTTCACGATTCAGAGCTGCGGCAATAACCTCACCGAGGGCACCGAGCTCTGTGACGACGGTGTGAACGACGGAGATCCGGGTCAGTGCGCGCCGGGGTGTCTCACGACTCAGATCTGTGGCGATGGCGTGGTCGAGGGCAAGGAGCTTTGCGACGACAGCGCCAACGACGGCGGGGAGGGCGAGTGTGCTCCTGGCTGTCAGAGCATCCAATCTTGCGGTGACTCGATGACCGAGGGTCCCGA
>JBATTM010000742.1:0-4467 GCA_049670545.1 Polyangiales bacterium | reverse complement strand
GTCGTTGCTTGATGGAAAGGAGCACGGGATGAAGTTTGCAATCATTGCTGCACGAGTGATTCTGGGTTTGGTTTTCGTGGTGTTTGGGTTGAACGGGTTCTTCCATTTCATTCCGACCCCAGAGATGAACGAGCCGATGACGGAGCTGATGATGTCGCTCGTGGGCACAGGCTACTTCATGATGGTGGTGAAGGCCGTCGAGGTCGTGTCAGGGCTCATGATCCTGCTTGGCCGGTGGCTGCCACTTGGTTTGATCCTACTCGCGCCGGTATCGGTCCATATTCTACTGGTGCATGCGTTTCTCGATCAGGGTGGGCTGCCGATGGCTGTCGTGATCGTAGTGCTCCAGCTGTTCCTCGCGTTCGCGTATCGGGACTCGTTCAGCGGCGTGCTGGACCCCAACGCGCAGCCCACGGGCACCTGAGCGGGTTCGCTTGACCGCATGGCGAGGGCCGGTTAGCCCTCGGCCATGTCGGAAGTCCGTGTTCGTTTCGCACCGTCACCGACGGGCTATTTGCACATCGGCGGCGTGCGAACCGCGCTCTACAGCTGGCTGTGGGCACGACGCAATGGCGGGGCCTTCATTCTCCGCATCGAGGATACCGATCGAGAGCGAAGCACCGACGAGAGCATCCGCATCGTCCTCGACTCGATGCGCTGGCTCGGCCTCGACTGGGACGAGGGCCCCGAGGTGGGCGGCGACCACGGGCCATACGTACAGAGCGAGCGGTTGGCGATCTACGCGGAATACGCCGAGAAGCTGATCGCCTCGGGCCACGCATACCGATGCTACGCGACGAAAGAAGAGATCGCGGAAGCGCGCGAGGCGTTCGCGAAGACGGGCGCGAAAGGCGGTTTTCAGTTTCAAAGCCCGTGGCGAGACCGGGCCGACGCACCCGCAGATCCAAACGCGCGACACGTGATTCGTTTTCGCGCGCCGACGGAAGGCATCACCGGCTGGGACGATGAGGTCAAGGGTCGTATCGACGTGCCGAACGACACGCAACAGGATTTCATTCTGCTACGGCCGGATGGCATGCCGTTGTACAACCTTGGTTGTGTGGTCGACGATCTCACGATGGGCGTCACACTCGTCGCACGTGGCGATGACCATGTGATCAACACGGCGCCTCAGATCCTTCTCTACCAGGCACTCGGGGCGACGCCGCCCACGTTCGCTCACATGCCAATGGTTCTCGCGCCCAACGGCGAGAAGCTTTCGAAACGACACGCGGCCGTTGGCGTGCTCGAGTATCGAGACATGGGCTACCTCCCCGATGCCGTGTTGAACTACCTCGCACGCCTCGGGTGGTCCCACGGCGATCAGGAGATCTTCACGCGTGATGAACTCATCGAGAAATTCACGTGGGACAAGGTGGGGTCTACCGCTGGCCGCTACGACGCCAAGAAGTTCCTCTACGTCCAGGAAGAGCACCTGCGTATGTTGCCCGACGCTGAGGTCGCACAGCTCTCGGTTCCGTTCCTCGCGGCCATCGGAATCGACGTTGGCCGCGACGACCCGACGCTGCTCACGGCGATCCCGTATGTGAAGCCAAGGGCTTCCACGCTGACGGATGTGGCGGATGCCGTGAGTTACTTCTTTCGAGAGGTCGAGTTCGACGCGAAGGCGAAGCGTAAGTTTCTCAAGCCCGAATACGCCGAACACCTCGTCCGGCTCGCAGGCGTCGTCCAGAACGTCGATCCGTTCGAAGCGCTTGCACTCGAAGGTGTCGTGAAGGCCTGGCTCGAGGCGGAGGAGCTCCCGATGAAGGTGGTCGCCCAGCCTGCACGCGTGGCGATGACCGGCCGAACGAGGAGCCCAGGGCTCTTCGAAGTCATGCAGGTGCTCGGCAAGGACAAGACGGTCGAACGCCTGCAGGCCGCCGCCAAACTTGCGGCGGCGGCGACGGCAGACTAGGTACGACTGGGGTTTTTGAGTCCGTTTTGCAGACGCTCGTCATCGTTTTCTACCTAGCCACGCTCGGCGTGCTTGCGTTCTACGGCGTGCACCGGAGCGCGTTGCTGTACCTCTATCTGCGGAGTCGGGCCCAGCGCATCGAGCCCAAGGCTCGCTTCACAGAGGCCACACTGCCCAGCGTGACGATCCAGCTTCCGATGTACAACGAGCTGCACGTGGCCAAGCGCTTGATCGAGGCTGCCGCGCGCATCGACTACCCACGTGACCGTCTCGAGCTGCAAGTCCTCGATGATTCGACCGATGCTACCTCGGTCATCGCAAAGGACACGTGTAGGGAGCTCCGACAACAGGGCGTCGACATCACGTACCTAAACCGGGTCGATCGCACCGGGTACAAGGCGGGCGCACTCGCCGCGGGACTGAAGCGCGCCAAGGGCGACTTCGTGCTGATTTTCGACGCTGATTTCGTGCCGGGCGCGAAAGTCCTTCGCGACCTCATTCACTTCTTTTCGGACCCTGGCGTGGGTATGGTGCAAGCACGCTGGGGTCACCTCAACCGCAACCATTCGAGATTGACGCGCTGTCAGGCTCTGCTTCTCGACGGCCACTTCATGATCGAGCATGGCGCACGCCATCGGTCTGGGCGCTTCTTCAATTTCAATGGCACGGCTGGCATGTGGCGGAAGTCGGCGATTGAAGATGCGGGCGGTTGGCAGCACGACACCATCACTGAAGACATGGACTTGAGCTACCGCGCGCAACTACGCGGATGGGAATTCGTGTATGTCCCCGATGTCGAGGCGCCGGCCGAGCTACCCTCGGACATGACGAGTTTCAAGGCGCAGCAGTATCGTTGGGCCAAGGGCTCTGTGCAGACGGCGGTGAAGCTGCTCGGTCGCATCTTCCGGGCGCCGGTGCCCTCCAAGGTGAAGTGGGAGGCGTTCTTTCACCTCACCAATAACTTCGCGTACCTGTTCTTGTTGGTGTTGGCGCTCCTACAGATGCCGAACATGTTCATTCGGCGGCAGTTGGAGAACCCTGCGCTTCTGTTGCTCGACGTGCCGCTCTTCCTCGCTACCTGTGGGTCGGTCGCTGCGTTCTACGTGGTGGCGCATCGCGATCTGTATGGGAACCGCTGGGGGGCAATCAAGCAGCTCCCGACGATGATGGCGCTCGGGATCGGGCTTTCGATCAACAATGCCCGTGCGGCCGTCGAAGGCGTGTTCGGTCGGGATGTCGTGTTCGAGCGGACCCCGAAGAGCGGCGCAATCGATGGCAATGGTGGAGCGCTCAGCCGCTACCGTACGCCCTGGCGATGGCACAACGTGGTCGAGTTGCTGTTCGCGGCGTATTGCATGGTCACGCTCGTGATGGCGGTCGTGACCCAAAGCTGGGCCAGCCTGCCATTCGTGCTCCTCTTTTGCGGGGGTTTCGCTTATGTCGCGTGCGCAAGCGTGGCAGAGGCAGTTGCAGGGCGGTTCGCTCAAGGTGAGCCCGACGTCGTGACGCAAGCCCCATCGGCGCACTCGTCGCCGAGCCCGCAATCGATGTTGAGCTGACACTCGGCGAGTACCTCGACGCTGCGCACGCATAGGTTTTCCGAACCGACGGACGCACAGAAACGAATGGTGGCGTCGATGCGCGCGCATTCATCGTTGGTGTCGCACGGGGTGCGGCACTGCCCGTTCCGACATACGCGTCCAGGTTGGCAGTCATTCTCGGGGCAGAACGTCTGAGGCCGAGTGTCGGGCATGCATTGGAAGTCGCTGCAGTACTCGTGCGCTTCGCACTCGACATCGTCGCTGCAGTTCGTCAGACACGTTTGGTCCATGCAAGGGCGGCATGCGCCATCACGACACTGCTGTGTGCCCGGGCATGGCTCATCGATACAGGTGAAGAGGCACTGCCCGTCCACGCACACGCGGGAGTCACCGCACTCGAAGTTGAACTGGCATTGACCGGTGGGCGGGTCTGGGGCCGGGCTCGGTGCCGGGTCTTCTGACGTGACGATGACGGGCGTGGGTTCGATGGGGTTGCGGCAGAGGTTATCGATGCACGTGGTACCGATCCCGCAGTCGAACTCCTCGGTGCACTCTCGCGTGCAGCCTAGATTCGTGCACACTTCACCCACCGCGCAGTCGACCGCGTCCATGCAGATCGAGCGAGTCGGAGGCGCCTGCGGTTGGCAATCGTCGCCCCGGCACAGGAAGCAACCGCGATCGGCCGGAGGGCCGTCGGCCGTGCAGAAGTAGAGGGTGTCATCATCGCAGCCGAGAAGACCGAGGGCCGCAACACAAAGAATGGCGAATCGGGTCATAGCGCTTGGACGGGGGCCTCGTACACATATTCACCGGCGAACAACTTGAAAAACGGGCGGCCGCGTCGGATAACTGGACATGCCTAGAAGTGTTTGGCCAGGAGTGGTTCGATGAGTGGCCATAGCAAATGGTCGACGATCAAGCGTAAGAAGGGGGCGGTGGACGCAGCCCGAGGAAAGCTGTTCACCAAGCTGATCAAGGAAATCACGGTGGCCGCCCGAGGGGGCGGAG
>JBATTM010000741.1:0-2576 GCA_049670545.1 Polyangiales bacterium | reverse complement strand
GCTCTTCCTCATGTTGTCCTCCTTTTTAGACCCGGAGGACTCACTTCTTCAGTGGCTCAGCTTTCGCGGGCTAGATCAACTCGGCCAACGACCAGCTACGCCGCAATCACCACCTCCATCGGCACCCCAAACTCCACCGGACAACGCTGTGCGTAGCGGGCCCCCGCAACCACTCAAGGGGTCTGCCTGTTCGGCAGGCCCTTTTCGCGTTTGCGTGGGCCTCCTTCGGCTCGCACGTGCAAGGCGTCCGGCTCCATGGACTAGCGTCCATTCCGCTCGGACATTTGCAGTGGACGAGAGCAAATCCGGCCCCCGCAACCAATGATGTTAGGCACTTAGTCATATGGCTAAGTGCCTTTCTTTTTTTGTTTTGACGCTCATTTGACATGAGGCGGTTGAGCGGGTGTCAAAGCCTCCACCAAAGTACTGAGTGACAGTGGTAGGGCCGCTCGCGAGCTCGAAGGGCTCCCGCGTGGGGCTCCCGTCGAGCGTTGCCTGGCTTTCGCTGCAACTCACCAGGCCCACGATGAGCAGGACCGCAAGTCACGCACGCACGTGCGTCATGGGGAGTTCGTAACATCGTGATAGCTTCGCGCCACGGAGGCGAGCCTGGGAATCTGCCTGGGCAACGAGGGGAGCACGGGCCATGCACGAAATCGACAACGCAAGCTACATCTCGTTCACGACCTTCACTCGCGATGGGCGGCGCAAGCCGACACCAGTATGGGTGACGGGGGCTAACGGGACGTACCGGTTCTACACCGGGGTCAATTCGTGGAAAGCGAAGCGCCTGCGCAACACGCGGGACATCGAGGTTTGCGTTTGCGACGCGCGCGGTCGGGTGAAGCCCGGCACCACCATCTACCGCGGCACCGCCGAGCTGCGCACCGATCAAGCCTCGATCGACGCTGTCATTGCGGCGATCAGCGCCAAGTATGGATGGATGGCCCGACTGGTGAAGGTCACCGATGCCATCAAGTCGCGTTTGGGGCGCGGCGAGCCCCCGGTCGCGATTCACATCAAGCTGGTCAAGCCGAGCCTCCAGCACCGATCGCAGGGCCAGCCGCGGCCGGACTAGATCCAGTCCAAGGCTTCGGTAACGACCTCTGTCGCGCCGTTCTCCACGCACGTCCCGTGCGCTATCACTAGGCGCTTGGGGCTCCATTCGAGGATCTTGTCTCGCGCCTCACACGCTGGCCCATGGTGGAGGAAGCTCAAGCGCCAATCGAGGGGGGTGGTCCCGTGTTCGCCCACGATACCGCCGAGACGCATCGCAACGCTCCTCCACCCCTTGAACTGTTCGGCCGGATTCCGCTCGATGAGGTCGCCCATGATCACGGTCATGGACGGTCGGTGGAAGAACACCACTTCCTCCATGAATGCCGAGCCTCGGAAGACCACTTGATCGATGTCGGCCGCCCACGCTGGGTCGGGATCGTCGCCAAGCTCCGCGTCGGCGCGCAGCTCCGGTTTCTTTGCAGCAAGCCCGGGAGGCAAGCTAACGCGGGCGTCGGGCCACCGTTCGGTCCACTCGCCCAGAAAGAGATGATGGATCTTGTTGGGCGAGACGAGGTGGCGAACAGGACCGATATCCTCGATCTCCCGAGCGAGTTCGTCGGTAAGCGCCACCGGCGACCAAACCCACACGCTGCCGTCGACGAGCCGCGCCACGGCCATCAGCGTCTCGAGTGGGATGCCGTAGAACGAGATGGTCGGCCCATCTACTAAGTAAAGAGAGGGTCCAAACGGTTGCAGCATCTCATGGAACATAGCACCCGGCACGACCTGCAATCCATTAAAAAAGCGAGCGGCTATGTCCGGTTGCTGAGCAAAGCCAACGTGTCCGGCACCGATTGACCAAGTGGGATCAGATGAGAAGGTAGCGGGCGTGACCGCGCAGCACGCGCGCGTGACCGGCTGCCAGCGCATGAATGTCGAACGAGTACGGGGAGTGTTCGCTTGCGATGGAAAGGGACCGTTCATCGAAGTAGTGCGACGACTCGTCGGAATTTCATGTCCTCTCGCAGGAGAGAGCTCGCGTGGCCGCGCGGGAGCTGAGATCTTCCGACATCCGATTGCAGTCCTGTTTACGTCGTCAGTCTTGACGTTCGTCACTTGGCTTGGCGACCCTTCCACGTTCGATGGCTGGAGTGTGCTCGGCGTCTTTCTTTGGGTCTTGGTCGTCATGGGTTCACTCGCCTTCGTCGCGAGATGGATCGAAGGAAGGTTCGAACCAGCCTGGAAAGAGGTCTTCCTGCTTGCCGCGACCGCCATGGACTAGCGTCCATTCCGCTCGGACGTTTGCAGTGGACGAGAGCAAATCCGGCCCCCGCAACCAATGATGTTGGGCACTTAGTGATCGCGCTAAGTGCCCTTCTTTTTGCTCGGTGCCGTGAGGGTGCCATGAGCGTCAGCAAACTTGCGTCACGATGGGTCGTATCGTGTGTGCGTGGAGCACAGAAACGCAGTGTTTCTTGATGGTGCGTACCGAAGACGAGCGCGACCTTCGGGTCTGCAGTCCGAAGGTCGTGGGTGAAACAACATCGAGTGACTCACGGGTGTTCGCCGTGTGCACT
>JBATTM010000740.1:0-6080 GCA_049670545.1 Polyangiales bacterium | reverse complement strand
GCCTGTGCCCCCGGGGCCGGTCGAATCGTCGCTGCATCCGAGCGCCGCCACGGACGCCATGAGGGTCAAGAATGGAACCAAAGGAAGCTTTTTCATGCGTGGTAACCTAATACCAATCACCGCATCGGTAAAGCCCAAGGACCCAGACCATCTAGTCCCCGGCCCACCGAGCGTATAAACTCTGCAGCATGGCGGACACGGTCTTCAGCAAGATTCTCCGCGGGGATATCCCCTGTCACAAGGTGTACGAGGATGAGCACGTACTCGCGTTCCTCGACATCGGGCCCGTGAGCTACGGGCATACGTTGGTGATTCCGAAGGAGGAAGCCGCAATGCTCGACGAGCTTTCCGACGAAGTCTCGGCGGCGATTGGGCGTGTCCTGCCGCGACTGTGCCGCGCCGTCAAAGCGGTGACGGGCGTCGACCAGTACAACTTGCTCCAGAACAACGGCCCCCTCGCACACCAGGCGGTCTTTCATGTGCACTTCCACATCATCCCGCGACCGGACGCGGATCGCGGTCTCGGCATCAAGTGGCCCGCGGGAAAACTCGACCACGACGAAGCTGCCAAGCTTGCCACCGCACTACGACACGAGATCGGAGGCTGACATGGGAGGCCCAAGGTTCGACGAGTCAGTTCCGTTCAAAGGGTTGCGGGTCGCAGTCATGACCGTGTCTGACTCCCGTACCGAAGAGACCGACAAGTCCGGGGCCCTGCTGGTCCAACTCGCACAGGGAGCGGGCCATCATGTGATGGACAAGGTGATCGTGCCCGACGATCGCAAACGCATCGAGGTGCAACTGCGCCGATGGATCAATGAGCCCAACGTCGAAGTCGTGCTCGCCACCGGGGGCACCGGCGTGACAGGGCGCGATCTCACGCCGGAGGCATTCGAAGCGGTTTGGGAGAAATCGATTCCTGGCTTCGGAGAGCTCTTTCGCATGATCAGCTTCGACAAGATCGGCACGTCTACGATCCAATCGCGCGCGGTCGCCGGCGTGGCTCGCGGGACCTACTTGTTTGCGCTTCCTGGTTCGCCGGGCGCTTGCCAAGATGCGTGGGATGGCATTCTTCGGTACCAGCTCGACATTCGGTATCGCCCTTGCAACTTCGCCGAGTTAATCCCGCGGCTGATCGAGTGATTCGGCCTAGAGGGCGAACGGATTCGCCGGCGCCTCGGTGATGTTCCAGGTCATGCGTGACATCGGGATCTCCCGCTTCTGAATGACCTCGCGCTTGGGCCTTCCGTTCACCCAGACGTACCGTCGCAGCTCACCTTGGTTGTCGGCGGCGACGTAGAGCTCGTCGACACCGTCTTCGTCGAGATCAGCCAAGAGCGCGGCGTGCTCGAAGCCGCCGGAGTCCCGGTCGATGTTCTCGATGCCCCACTCCCCCTTGGGGTCCTTGCCTGGGCGCAGCAACCACAGCCCCTTGCTGAACGAGGCGACGATCATCTCCTGTTTTCCGTCGCCGTCGACGTCGCCTACGGTGAGGAATCGTGACAAGCGATCGGGAATCGTTGCGATGATCACCTTGGCGTCGGGCGGGGTGTCGGCGTCATATCGCCGGATTTCGACCGGCTCCACGATCTCGAGGCTTCGACCGCCTCCTGTCGTGAGCGCTTCTACCGCGACATACAACTCGTCGCGACCGTCGCCATCGACATCGCCCACATAGATCTCCTTGGCGTGGCGGTCGCCCAAGTCCGCGACGACCGTGGGCCCTTCGCCCTTCTTCGGGATGTACCGCACCACTTCGCCGTGTTGCGCCTCCGCATTGAGCTTGTTCGGATCGCTCGGGGTCGCGTACACCTCCAATACACCGTCCCCTGCGAGATCGCCGATTTCGATCTCGTGGACGAACGTGTCCTTCTTCTTGTCGATGCGTTCGACCTTCCATCTGTTGTTGGGACGTTGTCGAAGGATGGCGACCACACCTTGATCGTGGGTTGCGACGGCGATGTCGGGCGTGCCGTCGCCATAGAGGTCCGCGGTTTCTGCGTCCCGCATGCGATTGAACTTCCCGCCGAACTCAGCCTGCCAGAGCGTCGTGGGCCCGAACTTCCCCTTGCTGGGTCGCCAAAGCTTCACGTACGCGCCCGACCCACCCAGCGTCAGAACTCCGGGCGCCTGACCGCGTGGCTTGAACGGCATTGCTTTGTGAAAGACGTTGCTCTGCGGGTCCTCGAGGACCTGAGTCTTCCATTCTCCGTTCTGTCGAGAGAGGATCTCGAGTCGCGCTGGGCCGGGCTTGGCGGTCGCCTTCCCATCGACCACCTCGAACTGGGAGAACGCAAGGAGCAGGCCGTTCGGCAAGTCGTCGGGTGTGGATTGGGCCCGCAGTTCGCTTGGGGCCGGCTCGGGCGCAGCGGAGTCACTCGGCTCGGGGTCCGGTGCGGTCGTGGGGATTTCTGCGGGCTTCGGATCGTTGCGGTCGCAGGCAACCAGGAGCGCGAGCGCACAGAGCGCCCATCGTGTGGCAGATCGGTCTGGCATGAAGGGTCGCTACCAATCGAGCTGGCCCGGCGCAACTAAGCCGCGTACGTCCTCTCCCGGGCCGCCAATTTGACCCTTTTGCGCGCAACCGCTACGGCAGGCGGCAAGGAAAAACGTGCGCGACAACCCCAAGAAGCTCCTCCTATTCATCCTCAAGCTGGTCTTCTCGGTCGGTGCGTTGGTGTTGATCTTCGGGAAGGTAGTGCGCCGCGACGGCGCCGACGACCTGGTCTCTCGCCTTTCGGACCTCGAGTGGGGCTGGGTCGTTGCGGCAGTGGCCATGCAGCTGATCGCCATCGCGTTCAGCACGGTGCGCTGGCAACGTCTACTGGTCGGTCAGGGCATCTTCGCACCGTGGAGGTTTCTCGGCGGCTCGATCATGATCGCGCGGTTTTGGGGCGCGTTCACTCCGGGTGGCTTCACGGGTTTCGGGGGCTGGCGAATCTACGATGTGGCGAAGCACACCGGGAAAACCGCGCGTGCCACCGCCACCATCGGCGTCGAGATGATTCTCGGGCAGCTCGCCTTTGGCGTGGTCGTGATGATCGGAAGCTTATTCGGGTTGCGGTTCATTGGGACGCAAGGGGTGCTTCTCGTCAACGGCGTATTCCTCGGAATCATCGTGGTTGGGCTGACGTTCCTCGCCCAGCCACAACTCTTTCTCTTCTTCACGCGTTTCGTTCCGGAGGGCATTCGTGCCCGCGTCCAAACCTTGATCGACGCCGTGGGCGCCTACCGTGGCAAATCGGGTTTGTTGGTTCAGGCCGCGTTGCTTGGTGTCGGTACGCACGCGTTCAACAATCTGATCTATGTCTGCGCGGCGCGCGCTCTCGGCGTAGAACTGAGCTTGGGCGAGGTGTTCTTCGCTTCGTCTCTTCAGATCCTGGCGACGCTGGTTCCGGCCTCGATCAACGGCATTGGACTCCGTGAAGCCGCCGCGGTGGCTCTCTACACCTCTCCCGCCATCGGACTGCCATTGGCGGTGGCCGTGCTCATCCCCACGCTCGGCTTCGCATGCGAGATGTTCGTGTCGGCGTTCGGTGGCGCGATCTTCCTCCTGCGGAAGTCCGGGTACAACCCGAAGATTCGTGTCGAAGATGCGGATCGCGAGAGGCTCGCGACGGAGTCGATCGCAAAGGCTCCACCTGAATCTTGGCCCAAGGTGTGGAGGGGGATTTCGGTCGGCCTCAGCGCTGGGATCTTGGCCGGGATGCTGGTGGGCCTGGCTGAAGCGATCGCGATCTCGTTTTCATCGGCGGGCGCGACCGGCTCCCGCGTGTTCTTGTATGGCCCGTTCGCGTATGCGTTGCTCTGTGCAGGTCTTGGGGCAGGCCTTGGTTTCGCGACCGCGCTGAGTGGGCGATGGATGAGGCGCTACGCCGTTCCCGAGAAGGAAGCGTTCGCGAACTTCGTGGCCGCGATTTTCGGCTTGTTCGCGTTTGCGCTCGGGGTGTTCCGGATCCGGCGTGACGTCTTTCATGAAGAGTTGGTGTGGAAGAGTGCCCTCGGGTTGGCCGTTCTGCTCGGGTGCGCTTTCGTTGTCGCCGGAGTCAGCGCCTTGTTGGCACGTGGTCTCCGTAGCGTCCTTCAGCGCCCTGCGCTTGGCAGACTCCTGGGCGTACCGGTGGCGCTGTCGCTCTTGGCCGTCCTGGGCGTGTCACTCGGTGCGAACATTGCGCTGGGCCATGGGGACTCCAACGCAACCTCGGAAGCAGGGGAAGCGAGCACGGCAAAGGGCGCTTCGAACGTACTCTTCATCGTGGTCGACACCCTTCGGGCGGACCACCTGCCGGCTTACGGGTACGCTGCGGGTGCGACGCCGAGCCTCGATCATTTTGCTGAGGACGCCATTCGTTTCGATCAGGCATTCACCAACGCAAGCTGGACGCGACCGAGCTTCGCATCGATCCTCACGGGGAGGCTTCCGTCGAGTCACGGGGTGATGTCGAAGAGTGACGCACTTCCCGACTCACTGACGACGCTTCCCGAGGCCCTTGCCCCTGCGGGGTACGCGACCACCGGGTACGTCACAAACTTCAACGTGGCGCCCTACTTCAATTTTCAGCAAGGGTTCGACGAGTACGTCTTTCTCGAGCCCGAGTACGTTCTCGGCGCAGACGATGCGAGCGCGAAGCTCCTGCTGATGCAGTTCGTTCGACAACGCATCGAACGCGTCCGGGCGAGCAAGGGTGATGTATTGCCCGGCACCGCCTATCAAGATGCCGAGACCGTCAATCGAAGGGTGCTCGGGTGGGTCGACGGTGCGTCGGCGCAGCCGTGGTTCATGTTCGTTGGGTACATGGACCCGCACGACCCGTATTTCGTGCATCCTTACGACGGGAGCGGGTATGCACGCGCCGCGCATCAGCACCCTGACCCTGCCGAGGCGCCTTCGCTCCGCGCCTTGTACGACGGGGAGATCAACTACTGGGATGCCGAATTCGGGAAGCTGCTCGATGGACTCCGTACACGGGGCCTCTATGACGACCTCACGATCATCGTGACGAGCGACCATGGCGAAGAGTTCGATGACCACGGTGGCTTCTGGCATGGAACTACGCTCTACGACGAGCAGGTGCACGTGCCGTTGTTCATCAAGCTTCCGCAGTCACGGCGTGGGGGCACGGTCGTGCGCCACTGGGTGCAGAGCATCGACTTGATGCCCACTGTCCTCGGGCTTGTCGATGTTGCGGTGCCTGAGGGCGTGCAAGGCGGTGATGCGTTCACCGGGACCGACGTCGTGTACGCCGAAGAGAGTCACGAGGGCAATGTCCTCGAGTCGGTTCGCGAGCTTCGAGGCACCGATGAGTACAAGCTGATCAGTGCCAACCCCGGCAACCCGCGGGGTCTCGAGCCCGTCGAGCTCTATCGCGTCGACCTCGATCCGGGCGAGAAGGACAATCTCGCAGGCACGCAGCGCGACGACGTCATCTCGGCCACCAAGACCCTAGTGACGGCGCGTGCCCGCGCGAACCAAGATGCGGTGGCTGCAGACTCGGTGGCGCTCGACGAAGACGTCGCCGCGCACCTCGAGGCCATCGGCTACATCGAACGTTAACCCCTCCTTAAAGGGGACTGTCCCCTTTAAGCGGTGGCGGGGTGTGGTTGGGGGAGTTGGGCGGGTTCGCGGAAGGATCGGTGGACGAGATAGGCGAGTGCGCCGACGGATCCTGTGGTGAGGATGGCGAGGGCGTAGGGCCATGCGGCGATGCCGCGAGCCTTGGCGTCCCCGAGCATCCAAACGATGAATGCCGTCAATGCGACGCACAGGTCGATGAAGACCTGGGTTGCCCAGCCACCGGCCTCCGCAATGTCGATGAAGCCCGTGAGTCCGTGCTCGAGGATCACCATGCCGGTGTAGCCGGTGAATGCGACAAAGATGGCGATGAGGAAAAAGTTCTGAAATTTCATGCCTGCCTCCTGGTACCGGCGACTCTGGGGGCTCCTGGCGAGAAGAGCCATTACCTACGAGGTAATAGGCAGCCTGAAAGGGAAGGGTAGACTCTGGGCATGACATCGCTCTCGGCTGCTCCCTCGGGTTTCGGCCCACTCCTTCGCCAGTGGCGCGCGGCGCGCCGCATGAG
>JBATTM010000739.1:0-1503 GCA_049670545.1 Polyangiales bacterium | reverse complement strand
GGGCTGAACTGGGCGCACTACCGGGTGCTGATGCAGCTTCAGGACAAGGATGAGCGTGGGTTCTATGAAGAGCTTGCGTCGACGGGTGGGCTTTCGGTGCGGCGGCTTCAGTCAGCGATTCGGTTGGCGCGGATCGATTCGCCGCCACGGGATACGCCGACCGGGAAGGCTGGGCGGCGGTTTGTGCGGAAGCAGTTGGCGGTGGCGCGGACGGTGGTGGTGAATACGCGGAAGTACGACATTCATCGGCGGTATGTCGCGCACGTGTTTTATGCGTTCAACAACCAGGGCATCGACAAGACGTTTTTCAAGGGGCGGTACTTGAATCAGGAGTTGATTGATAAGGGGTTTGCGAAGGGGGTGTAAGGGCGGCCCTCGGCAAGAGGGCGCGTCACCGGCGGTCCGGTTGGTCTCGCGTCCGTAGGTCCCGTGCCGAGATGGGGGGGAGGCCCGAGCATGCTTGGAATTCAACGAGGCAGCCGGACTCGTCGATGCACTCGCCGCAGACATAGTTCGCATCCGTTTGGCAGATCCCGAGGCAGAACCGTGACTCGCATGCGGTTTGGATTGCGAAGCAGTCGCGGCAACTCTGGGAGACTTCGCGGACGTCCTCTGCGAGACAGCCGCGAAGGCAGTTCGCGAGTGCCTCTTCCTCGTCGGCCAGGTCGTCGTCGTTGCCGAGGGCCTGGATCAGGGTGAGCGTCTCGGGTTCGCATCCCTTGGCGGGATCCCCGTCGGCGCCCACGAACTGACAGCGGAACGTGAGGTCGGCCACGCCCCGGGCGCCTTCGACCCGTCTACCTCCTGGTTCAAGCTCAAGCTCGAAGCTCTCGAGGGCGGCGGCATTGTCGCTCGTCGTACAGAAGGGCGCTTCGGCGCCGCCGCCGCCACCGCCCGCGCCAACGTGGCTCCCGCCGTTTCCGGAGGTTCCGCCGGTAACGACGAGCGGTGTCTCCGATTCCCGACCTTCCGCGCACGCAGCAGTGACCAAACACACGAGCAACGGCCCAGAGAGGGTACGCCATGGGCTCGTCGCCGTGCGGCGGAGTGTCATGGTTCGGAGCGTGCCACGTTCGACCGAGTGCGCCAGACTCGCTGAGTCTCGATGCCTCCTGGTTGGGGACCCCACCATGGGGGTCTGGGAAGGTGTTGGGTCGTTGGGTAGAGTCGCGCGCATGACCGTTGGGTTTGGCGTGCGCGGGGTGTTTTTGATGTTGGGGTGCGCTTGCCCCTTGGCCCATCGGGCTCAAGATAGCGCCGAATTTCGAGGTACTAGCTCGTTATGTCGACTTACCGCGCTCCCGTGAGTCGCGGTTGGATCGCGAGGTTTCGCTTGAGGGCTCGGGCTTCCATGGTCTTCCGGAACGCGAGTTGTCGTAGGAGCTGGGATCGATCGCGAGCTGACACGGGTAGGGCGTTGATGACCCCTCGTTGGAGGCGGTACCTCTGCCTGAGGTGTTGACGCTCGCGAGAGGCAGCGTCTCGATACCTCTTCCATGACTC
>JBATTM010000738.1:0-3921 GCA_049670545.1 Polyangiales bacterium | reverse complement strand
GTCGTTTCCCGGTCATCAGGAGCACGCGTTTCCAACGTGCTTCGTCTGCGGCCCAGGGCGTCCGGCGAACGACGGGATGGATATTTTTCCGGGGGCCATCGGAAACGCCGGGGTCGTGGCTTCCCCTTGGACGCCGGACGCGTCCATGCCGAATGACGGTGGACGGATTCGCGACGAGGTCGTGTGGGCCGCACTCGACTGCACGAGCTACTTCCCTCACAACCCAGCGGTGGCGGTGCTCGGGCGCATGCATGCGCAGCGCACCCGTGACGTGTTCATCGACGAGGAGTACGTCGTGGTCGGTTGGCGAGTCGGGCGCGAGGGGCGAAAACTGTGGTCCGCCAGCGCCGTGTTCGGCCCTGATGGGCGGGCATGCGCGATGGCGCGCGCAACCTGGATCCTCCTCAAGCAAGAGCAGCGCGATTTTGATGTCGCGAAAGGTGCGGGCTGAGGCAGGAGAAGGGGTTGTCCGTTGCAGCCCCGCTGCCCTGGCGACGGCCACTTACGGTGCTTCGAACGCCCCGACATCACAGGCGGCAACCGCGCTCGTCGGACGGGGCTCGCCACGCTGGTCTTCGGTGAGTGGCTCGCCCTCCGCATCGAGGCATCGGTCTCCGGGGATCTCGGCGAGCGCAGGGCTTCCTGCAGCGAGCGCTTGGGTCTCGGTGAGCCCACCGTTGTCGGCCAAAGGCTCGAGTCCCAGTGCGCTCGACGCGATGCCATCCTGATCGCCTTCCGCGGTGAGATCGCAAGTCGTCCCTGGGCTTTCGACATTGTAACCGCCGGAGACGAGATCTCCCTCGCAGTCGCCCTCGACCACACTGTTGCGAATCTGGGCATCTCCTTCGTTACGAATATCAACTGCACCCATGTTCCCCGAGAGAGTGAGATGCGCGACCCTGAGCGTGCCCGCATTGATCAGAGCGCCCGCATCCGCACCTTGGTTGTTCGAGAGCGTGACGTTGGTGGCCGTGAGCCGCCCACCTTCTGCGTTGTAGATGCCGCCGCTTCCTCGTGCTCCTCGGTCCACGTTGGACGAGACGGTGCAGTTGCGAAGCCGCGCAGTGCCAAGGTTGTCAAGACCCGCGGCGGAGTCTTCGTTGTCAGCGCCGGTCGCGTTTCCCGAGATCGTCGTGTCGATCGCTTCCAGTGTGCCGGAGCTGATCACCCCACCCCCGTTGCGAGTGACCTGGCACCGAATGAGCGTCACGGATCCACTGTTGATGAGTCCGTACCGATCCTGTCTGGAGATGTGACTGTCGACCATCCGTAGTGTGCCCCGATTGATGACTCCGGTACTGTCGGCGAGTACCCCTCGGCCTATCTCGATGCCCCGCAACTCCACCACGACACCTTCGAGCACCTCAATGCTGCCAATCGCCAGCGCCCCTCGGCCGTCGAGGATGACGTCGTTGTCGATCATGAAATCGGCGGTCACCGGAGTCGGGGCGTTGCACGCAAAGATGTGCGGTCCGCCGCCCTCGGCGATCGCATCTCGGACGCCTTGTTCGGTGCACGGAAACGTGCCGTCTTCTGCAGTCGCGCCGCAACCCATGACGAAGGCGACGCAAAGCGCGAGACATCGATTAATCAAAGCAGACTCCTTCGCGACACGGACCAAGACAGAAGATGATCGTACCACACAGAGGGCTGGTCCAGGGGACGCACAACGGTTGGTGTGGGGCGTTCCTGGCGTGCTGCGGAGGCGCTAGTTTTGCGCGTCTTCTCAGGTTCGCTCCTTCGTTGTACGCTCGGAGCCGTGCTGAGAGTCGGCCTCGGTTTCGTGGTGTTCTTCGTCGCGGCGGGCGCCTCGGCGCAGGGCCAGAGTCGGACGACGGACGGCGCGCAGAAGCTAGAGCTCGACTATGCGAGCCTCGAGCGCGCGGGGGAACGATACCAGCTGCAGAAAGAGTACGAGGCGCTCAACCTCAACCCGCCGAGGGCAGGCGTCGTCGTCTCAGTCATCGGGATGCTCTCCGGCACGATCCTGATCGGGGCCGGCCTGTTCCAGGGCTCGTGGGATTCGCAGGAACTGTCAGCCGGAGGGCGTGCGATGGTTGGCGCGGGTGCGGTGATGACGGTCGGTGGATTCGCTGGGTTGATCGCAAGCGCGTTCATCCTGTCGAAGAAGAAGAAACGACGGCTGCGGCTCGCGTCGCAGCTCGAAGCACCATGAAGGGCGCTCGGTTCTCAGGCTCTTTCGGCGATGGAACGGTGAGAGGATCGCGCTAGGGTGCGGTCGATGGGTGAGCTCGATGTGACTGTGGAAGGGCGTGTTGCGCGGGTGGTCTTGAACCGGCCCGGCGTGCTCAACGCGTTGTCTCCATCACTGCTGACCGAGTTGATCGCGCGGTGCGGGGAGCTCGCTCATGACGAGTCGGTTCAGGTCGTCGTGATTCGGGGCGCGAACGGCTCGTTTTCGGCAGGCGCCGACTTGCCTGCGTTCCTCAGCGCGCTCACCGGATCGGATGCAGAGACAATCGCAGACCTCGGGCGTCGCGCGGCCCTTGCCGTCGTGGAGCTTCCGCAGGTCACCCTCGCGGCCATCGACGGGCATTGTATCGGCGGCGGCGTCGTGCTGGCCGGCGCTTGCGACCTCCGCATCACGTCAGACCGCGCGCGCTTCTTGGTTCCGGAGCTCGACGCGGGGATCCCGCTCGCCTGGGGCGGGACCGAAGCGCTGGTTCGGCTGATCGGCGAGACGGTGGCGGCCGATTGGATCCTGAGTTGCCGCGAGGTCGGGCCCGAAGAAGCACTGCGAGCAGGGTTCGTGAGCCGCGTCGTGCCCGCAGATGCCCTCCGAGATGAACTCGACGCCCTCGTCGAGACCCTTGCACGCAAACCTCAACGCGTGCTTCGCGTCACCAAACGACAGTTGAACGCCGTGCGGGCAGGGACCTTCGACGCGCGCGAGGACGCCGCTGCGCTTCTCGCAACGCTCAGGGACCCCGAAGCGCTCGAGACCGGGCAGCAGTACCTCGCGAAGACGATTCGCAAGGGCTGACGCGGTTGCCGGGACACTAACCGCTACGGGCAACCGGGAGTGGGCGCGGACGTCAAATCGAATTCGACCGCGGGGCAATCGAAGATCTGGGCGAGCCCCCCACCCTCGTTGTTCAGGGTCACGCCAGTTTCGCGCAAGATCGCGAACGCACCCCCACTGCCGTAGGTGACCGTGCTGCCTGTCTTGGCGTGGATCACGAAGAGGCCACCACTGCCGACGGTGATCTCGCTGCCGCTCTCCAGGTAGAAGTTGTAGCCGCCGCCCGAACCCCCGGAGACCTCGCCACCGTCGCAAACCCAGGTTTCGAAGCGGCCGCCGCCGCCGATCATGGAGCCCGTGTCGGTCACCACCGATGCATCGTCCGGTATCGACGCGTCGCAGGTGACGGCAACGACTTGAAACCCCTCCGTCGTCGAGCAGCCGGTGGCACTCGTCGCCGTCAGATCGACATTGTAGATGCCGGGAGACTCGTACAAAGCCACCGGGTTCTCGGACGTCGTCGCGCTTCCGTCGCCAAACTCCCAGAGAAACGAGGCTGCTTCGGGGGCGTTCGCAGTAAACGAGAACGCGTCGCCGACGAGGCCGAAAAACGAGCTCGATTCGGGATCAGCCGCCGGGGGTTCGTCGGGGTTGAGACTGAAGGGGACCGTCGTGGGCTCGGAAACGAGCTCACCCGCGTTCAGCGATAGGCGCAGCCGGTACATGCCACCGAGAGCCGCGCTCGGAGGGATGAAACCGACGATCTCCCCCGACTCCGTGGCCTGGAGTGAACCGATGTCGGCGGTGTCCTCGTCGAACACGCCGTCGGCGCCAGAGAGCTGGAGCGTGAGCGTTCCGGCGGCACCCTCGAGCGTGTAAGTGACGCTCACCGCGTTCCCGAGGCACTGTTGCGGCGCCGGTTCCCCGACCGCCAGCAT
>JBATTM010000737.1:0-3470 GCA_049670545.1 Polyangiales bacterium | reverse complement strand
CCTGCCTTCGCACCCTCGACTTGGCGTTCGCCTGCTTGGGCGCGAATCTGCCACGTGAGCTCACACACCTGCGCGATCGCCTGCGCGGGAACCGCCTCGCCGAAGCTGCCGAGTCCCCCACTCGGATTGACGGGCACACGTCCTCCGATCGCGGTATCACCGTCGCGCAGTAGCTTCTCGGCGTCGCCGGGCGGGCACAAGCCGATTTGCTCGTACCAGTCGAGCTCGAGCGCGGTCGACAGATCGTAGACTTCCGCGAGGCTCATGTCACCGGGGCCGAGCCCGGCTTCCTCGTAGGCGCCGTGCGCAATCGATTCTTTGAAACCAATGTCAGGGAGCTCCACACCTGCGTTCGAGTCGGTCGCCAGGTTGGGCATTTCGATGATCGTATTGGGGTACACCGGCGTGACCGTCGACACGGCGGCGATCTTCACGGGAGAGGTGCTGTGCTTGCGCGCGAAGTCCATGCTCGAGAGCACGAGCGCCGCTCCGCCGTCACTCGTGGCGCAGATGTCGAGCAGGTGTAGGGGGTCGGCCACCACTGCCGAGCTGAGGACCTCTTCCACCGATACTTCCTTGCGGTACCGCGCGTTCGGGTTGTGGAGCCCGTGCTTTGCGTTCTTGACCTTCACCGCGGCGAAGTCTTGCGGTGTGGCGCCATAGGCATCCATGCGGCGTCGCGCATACAGCCCGAAATAGGTGGGGTTGGTGATGCCTTGCACGTGAAAACGAAGCCAGTCTGGATCCTCGGGACGCTTCCCGCCCGCGGGCGCGAAGAACCCTTTGGGTGCCGCGTCGGCGCCGACCACCAATGCGACCTCGCACAAACCCGCCAATATGTGCGCACGCGCCACGCTGATCGCCTGGGCGCCCGTTGCGCATGCGCCGTACGAGCTCGAGACCTTGGCTCCGGACCAACCAAGCGCTTGCGCGAACGTCGCGCCGGCGACGAACCCCGGGTACCCATTGCGAATCGTGTCGCCGCCCGCCACGAGCTGAACGTCTTTCCATTGGAGGCCCGCATCGCGAAGGGCGGCTTTCGCGGCGTGCACACCGTAGCCGACGAAACTCTGCCCCCACTTGCCCCAGGGATGCATTCCGACTCCCAAGACTGCGACATCCTTGCTCATCACCCACCCCCGATTTCGGCAGCGGGCTTCCAGTTCCAGGTCATGTAGACGTGCTCGTCGTCCTCGTACAGTGCGCGCAACACGAGCTCCATTCGCATGCCCGCTTCGAGCGCGTCCACGCCGATTCCGTCTGCCACTTGCCCGAGGATCGTGAGGCCCTCCTGCTCGAGTGTGACTGCGGCGATCGCGAAGGGCTCAAAGGGCTCCGTGGCGACGAAAGGCGGCGGCGGTTTGTAGTTCGCGCTGGTGTACGACCAAAGCCTGCCGTTTGGGCTCAGCTCGACGTTCTCGAGCGCGGCTTCATCGCATTCGGGATTCCGGCAGAAGGTTCGCTCTGCCGGAAAGAAGTAGGTGCCACACGCGCGGCACTGGGTCCCAACCAGCCGTGGCGCGTCAGGGCCCATCGTAAAGAGGCCTTCGACGGCCGGCGCGTGCGTCTTGTCTGCCATTTCGTCGCTGTGGGGAAATAGAACACGTTTCACTTTGCCGCAACCCCCCGCGCGGTCAGCCGGTCTGCGCGTAACCGGCCTTGGTGCGCTCGAGCAGTGCGGTCAGGTCTTCCCGCAAGGCCTCTAGGGCATCGAGTGTGTTACGGACCGTGGGGCGGTGGAGCCCGTCGATCTCTTCGACCATTCGTTCGAGTCGTCGCGCTGCGGTGGTCGCGCGGCGGATGAGTTCGATTTCCTCGGCGCCCTCTGGTTTCGGGTGGAAGACCGGATTGAATCGTTTTCGGAGCTCGGTCACGGGCGCTCCTTCTTCGAACACGGCGTGCCGGAGTTCGTCGACCACGTCCGGCCCGACCGCACGATCCTCGTCACGCTCGCCTTCGCGCAACGCCCGGGCGAAGTAGTCGACCGCGTCACACGTCGGAACGTGTTCGGTGAGCCCGTCCCGCTTGAGAATCGCAGGCGCATGCCGCTTGAGCGCGACATACGAGCCGGTGAGCTTGTCCGCCGTGGCGCGCTTGATCTGAAGCTCGACGCTACAATAGGTGTAGAAGTCGTCGTAGCCCCAGTGGATGTAGGCTTCTCGATTGCGCGCTTCCACCAGCGCCTCCGCCATCATCACCCACGAGCGCTTGAATGCTTGGGCACGCCGCACCACCAGTACGCGTAGTTCGTCTGCGCCCTGCGCTTCGAGCGCATCGGCCAATTGTTCGAGCTTCTTGTCTGTCCCCATCGAGGCTCTATATCACCGAACCGTCGGCGCGAGTACACTCTACGGATCGACATCGAGGACGCAGGCCTCGCCATCGTCGACGGCGTGCCAACGCACGTACGAGAAGCATCCTTTGTCCGGGTTCGTCTGGGCGCTCGGGCACCAATCGATGAACTCGATGTCCCAGAAATCATTGTCATTCGTCGTGCTGAGGCAACTCTGGAACCCGATGACCTGGCTCGGCACGCCCCGGCACGCGAACGCGTCGTCGAGGAAGATCACGAAGTCGTCGGGGACGGCCGAAGCACAGGGCATGCGCGCCCATTCAGTCAGCGTCGGAAAGGCAGGTCGTGAGCCAATGTCTAGTTCACAAACGCCAGAGGCAGCGGCTTCGTTCTCCTCGATCGCGTTGTAGAGCGCGCGACCGTCTCCGCGGGCGATACACACCCCTGGGTTGACGCAATCTGTGGTGCCGGTCTCCCCGGGCGGTTTGGTGAACTCGACCGTGTCGCATTCACATCGATGTGAGGTGGCCCCGATCTTTCGACAGGTCGCGCCCGCGCCGCACGGGTTCGGATCGCATGGGTCGGGCAATACACAGATCCCGTCGCCGTCTTGATTGACCCAGCCGGAAGGACAGGTGCACGAAGTGTCGCAGGTGGCGCCGGCCACCCCGCATGCGTCATCGTCGACGTTGGTGCGCTCATACGCGAAGTTGCTGTCGACGACCGACCCCCATGCCGAGAACACCACATCGTACTTCAAGTCTTCGTTCGTGAGCCAGAGGCATAGGCTTGCTTCGATGATGTTGTTCCCGATACCCCCGCCGCCGCTACTCGTGAACAGGCGTGTGAAGAGGCCGAAGTCGTCGGGCTCTGTGGCGGCCGCACAGGTTGAGAGTGCCCACAGTGTACCTTCCGGCGAGACGGCGTTGTTTGCTGCACGTTCTGTGGCAGCGTTGAAGAGCGCCTTCACCCGGGCTCGATCGATGCAGACGCCCGGCACGATGCAGTCGGGTTCCGCTCCGGGCCCCGAAGAGGTGAAGGAAACGGTGCCGGACGGCGCGCAGGGATCGCCCCCGGTGCCCCCGCCGCCCATGCCGGACACGCCGGACACGCCGCCGGCGCCACCCATGCCTGAGACCCCGCCCATGCCAGCGGTACCACCGGCTCCGGCTGTACC
>JBATTM010000736.1:0-5594 GCA_049670545.1 Polyangiales bacterium | reverse complement strand
GTTGATAACTCGTTCGACTGTGCTGGTAGGTGGGCTCGTGTTGTTGTTCGCGAGCGGCTGTGGGGACACGGGCGGCGCCGGGGGCGAAGGGGCCGGCGGCCCTGGGGGCGCAGGCGGAAATGTCGCGACTGGAGGCACCGGGGGGTTGGCTACTGGCGGCACTGGCGGGAGCGCTAGCGAGTCCTCGGGTCATACGTTCACGCTCGTCAACAACTGTGACGAACCGATATGGCTCGCTTCGAACAGTGAGAGCCCGGAGGCGAGTCAAGACTGGGCCCTCGCCGCTCGCTGCACCGGGGATGATGCGTGCGCGGACGGCCAAACTTGTTCGGACAACTCATGCACATGCAGTGCGGATGCCGATTGCGTCCTCGACTCAACCGCCGACACGACAGCGAAGTGCGACATGACTTCGAACAAGTGTGTGAGAACCACCACGGTCAATGTCGCGGCCGGATGGTCGGGACGCTTCTGGGCGCGTACCCGGTGCTCCGGGTCGGACACCGAGTTCGTCTGCAAGACCGGTCAATGTGGGCCCACGTCCGGGAGTGACATCGACTGTGGAAAGACGAAGTCCACGGCGAACCTCGCGACTCTCTTCGAGATCACCACGGCCGGCTTCAATGGCGAGGACAACTTCGATGTCAGCCTCGTGAGTGGCTACAACGTACCGATGATCGTGACCGCGGTGCTGCCGGATGATAGCGCGCAATGGCAGGCCAACATGTCCTTCGATGCCGGCGCACAAATCGTCGAGATGGTCGGCGAAAACACCTTCGGCTACACACAGTCTTCCGCAACGGGCGTATCGGGCGCCACCGAACCCGTCTTCCCAGGCACATGGACAGACAGCGTTTCGGATGGAGCGATCTCGTGGATCAACATCGGGCCGGTCTGCGAGCGTTCCGGCTGCCAAGATGACCTGAACGTGACCTGCCCGTCCGTGCTGCAAGTCCTCGATGGGGCTGGTGGCGCTGGCGGCGCCATGCCAGAGGTGATCGCCTGTGACGCACCCGCCAACGCGTGCCTGACTGGCGACTGCAGCGACAACCTCGACTACTATCAGTGCCAAAACAACGGCGGCCCAACCGACTTGTTCAGCGAAGTCCTGGTTCTTCAGTCGCCGAACGCCGAGACCTACGTCTGTTTCTCGTCGGACGACTGCCCGGCGGGCACGACTTGCACGTTGAACCCGGCATTCGAGTCTGGCTTCACCCTGCCGATGGGGACCGGGCTCTGCTTGCCGGTGACCCAGAACGGTGGCTGCGCTCCGGGCGATGATGGGGAGATCTGCCCGGATCGTGACTACCCGTTCGTCGACTATCATTGCCAAACGCTGAGCGGTGAAGCGGCGAACGCGCAGGTCTGCATTCCGCCAAAGGTCACCGGGCTTGGGGACCTGTGGTGGAACGCGGCAAACTGGACGCAGGTGTCACCAGTCGTGCCATGTACAGCAGACAGTACGTGCACGCCGTCTGGAGCGAACGACAAGTGTTTGGCCGATGCCATCAACGCCGGCCAGAAGCAGTGCCCCGAAGGGGATTCGAGCTGCTCCTGCTACACGCCGAACCCTTGCTCTTCGGCTCGTGGCACGAACAGCGGCTGCCCCGATCCGAAGCAGTGCCTCAACGACACCGGCGAAGTCGACGGCATCGGCGCCGACTGCACTACGGAGACCTGCTACTGCGGTCCCCAGGGGGTGTTCTCGGGACCGTGCGGGCCGATGAATCCGGATTGGAACACCGCGGCGAGCGACGTCGGCGATTGGGCCAAGACCTTCAAGACCGCGTGCCCGGCTGCGTATTCGTATCAATACGACGACCCATCGAGCAACTGGTCGTGCCCGAATCCGAGCGACGACCTCGTCGACTACAAGATCGACTTCTGTCTGGAAATCGAGCCGCTCTAGGTTCGCCACCTCACATCGAGCGAAGCGTGTTGACCAAGGTCGGCCTTCGAGCGTAGCATCTCGTATTGCGCGAGGGCTTTCCGTTTGTTTCGCTCTCGCGAGAACGGAGTCTAGATGCTTATTTACTTGCGCCTTTCGGGGCGCCATCCAGTCGTGCTGACGTCAATTCTCGGAGTCGCAATGTCGTTCGCCCTCGGCGGTTGCGGCGACGACGCGAACAGCGCACCCCAGGTCGTTCTCGAGGTACAGGCCCCCGTGTCCGATCAAGGGACGGACATCGCGAGCTTGGACTACGAGATCGCATGCGACACCGCATGGGATTCCCTCGATGACGCGGGCTCGTTCACGCCGGCGACGCGGCGCGAAGGGACGTTCGAGCCGATGGGCCCGGCTGTGACCGCATCCGGGAGCGAGGTTCCCGACTTCGGTCTGTGGGGCGCTGCCGAAGAGCCGCTCGATGGGCTCTGCTTGCTGAATCTCGTTGCGCGCGATGACCAGCAGCGATTCTTGTGCTCGGGCACGGAGACGTTTCAAGCCACGGACGGCGAGTCACTCGTCGTAGACACGGTCATGGACTGCACGGAGTTCGCCAGTTTCGTCGGCGCGTTGTCCGTAGACGCCAGCGTTCCTGACCCCACTAGCGCCGATCCATTGCAGACGGTCGAATTCACGATCGCATGTACTGGGGCTGGAACGGCGTTCTTCGAGGGCATGGATGCCCTCAAGTCGGAGGTGCGGATCGATGGAAACCTCGAAGTCAACGAGGACCCGGGTGAAAACCGCCTCACCGTAGAGCAGTCGTTCCTCGACCTGCCGACGGGCCTCTGCACGATTCAGCTTCGCGGGCGGGACGACGATGGAGAGGTGATCTGCTCAGCAGATGAAGGATTTCTCATCGCGCCGGAGCGGACGAGCACCGTCGCGATGGTCCTGGTGTGCAACCTCTAGGCGTTCCGTACGCTACTGAACGACGATCTCTGTACAGCAGCCTGTGAGGCAGAACGAGCCGGCCGGACATGCTGGGTCGCCGGGAAGGCCACAGGCCTGCTTGCCTACGGGACACCGCTCGCCGCCATCGGTGCCACCCGTGCCGCTCGTGCCGCCAGAGCCACCGGTGCCGGGAAGGCAGTCTGCGGGGATGGTCGGCTTACCGAGACAGATCTCGCATCGCTCGCAGGTGTTCAAGCAGTTCCCTGCGGGTGTACACGGCCTGCAAAGTGCGGGGTCATTCAGATCGTCGAGGGTGCAGGTCCCCTCGTTGCCCATGAAGGACCCGAGAAAGACGTACCCGTCGTCGAGCTCCGGGAAGGTGCAGCACCCGAAGCAGTCGCACCCGTTGGGCGTGAGGGCACCGCAGCTTTCCTCACATCCATCGGGTTGCTCCGCTTGGCAGACGTTCGCGTCGACATTGGGCGGCGGAGGAAAGGAACAGCCGTCCTTGGGATCGAGTGGATCGCACTCTCGGTTCCATTTGCACTCGCCCGACCCGGCCCCGTTGCCGCGGTCGAAGTAGCAGTCGGCGCCGCACTGATTGCCGGTCTCGCCAGGTGTCCCCGTCAACAAGACAGGACCTTCGGTGTCGTCGCACGGTCCGAGGCACTCGGGATCCTTGTCGTCGGCGAGTCCATCGTCATCATTGTCGAGACAGTCGCCACAGCCATACGAGTTGCCATCCGGGCACAGAACCTGGGCGCATTCGCCTGTCGTGCCACCTGTCGCGCTCGACCCGCCCGCTCCGGGCGAGGCGCCCATGCCTCCGACGCCCGCGTTGCCGGCCTCACCCGCGGCGCCTGCGCCAGAGCCGCCTGTGCCAGTTCGTGGATCGTCGGATCCACCGCCATTGCTGCAAGCGACCACAGTGAACGCAAGCGAGATCGCCAGCGCGCCAAGTTCAAGCTTTTTCCCACCCATGCCCTTCAGCGTAGCGGGACCTCGAGACTACCTCCAAAGCCGTCGGTCCTGACGTGGGTGATCGTGCGTGCGTTCGACAGCCGGAAGAGGCTTCAATCCTCCGTTATTCCGTTGGCTTGCCCATGAGGCTGTCGACTTGGCGCTGTTGTACTTTGTAGAAGAGGACGCTGCCATCGGGCTCCTGGAATTCTGGGGCGTCTAAGGAGGTCGACATCCCGTCCGCAGCGCGGGGCATCGACGGGCAAAGCCGCGAGTTCCAGTTCGGAAGATAGAAGTGCGCAAGGCTCGTGCGCGCCGTGCCTTCGGCGCCGGTTGGCGGACCGATGACCCGGTGCTTGGTCGCGACGACGCGGCCGCCGCTCAGGAACGTGAGTGCTTCGCCAACGTTGACGACGAACACGTCGTCACTTGGCACGACCGAACGCCACTCCTCTTCACCGGGGAGTTGTACCTGGAGGGCAGCGAAACCACTCTTGGGAACGCTCTGATGGAGCACCGTCACGATCGTGTCGTCGTAGTGTGCCCCCATCCGAAGGCCGCCCGCGTGGTCTGGATACGACAAGAAGCGGAGGAGGCTCGGTGGCTGGGATAGGTACTCGTCCCAGACTCCGGGCTCGAGGCCGAGGGAGACACGGATCTCGTCCACCAACCGTGCGCACAGGCTCTGCATCTTCGCGTAGTACTGGAGCCAGACCTCTGTCATCGGATCGTTTGGAAACCGGTTCTCCGAGAAGTAGATGGTGGCTTCCGGCGCCCCGAAGTACCCGGGATTTGCGGCCCGGGTTTCGTCGGAAACCGGCAGACCCATCGAGAACTTCTCACAGCGATCGAACCCCGATCGCTCCCCATCCGCGCCGTATCCGGCGGCGGCGGACTCGGCGCCAAGCGCGGACCACCCGCGGAGCGGTCCCGTGTACTGGCCCTTGATCGCGGCGGGCCCAGAGAAAAACGCCGAGGTCTCCTCGCGCACGGCATCGAGAAGCGGCCGCGGGATCACGTGGTCGGCAAGCAAGAAAAACCCGGTCTCGTGCAGCCCCCGGTGCAGCGCTTCACTCCCGTGAGGGTCGTCCAAGTCCACCAACGGAAGCTCAATCGTCGTAGAGGTCATGAGGCCCTTATAGCCGGTCCGCTCGATCGAGGGAGAGACGGGCTACTCGACGCGAACGCGGACACCGTTTTGAGCGGCAACGCACGCGTTTCGCCAACCGACACCGTCGCAGGTGGGCACCTGTTTCCCTTCGTCGGGGCAGTCCAGCGGACGGAGCGCGCAGTACCCAGGGCCATCGCAGGTCTGCGCATCGCAGTACTCCGTCGCTTCGCAATCGTCGTTGACGAAGCAATCGCAAGGCTGGTCGGCGGAGACGACGGTGCCGGCGGCATTGGCGAAGCATTCGTTGTCATAGGTCTGATCGTCGCATCCGCACACCGGGTCGAACACCTCGTCGCAAGTGGCAGGGCGTGGTTCACAACTGCCGGGGCCGGCCTGACACGCGGGGGACCGGACGCAGTACTCCCGCTCCTCGCAGCCGTCGTTGGAGAAGCAGGGGCAAGGGCCGGGGAAGTCGACGGAGGCGCCTGCGGCCGCTGCGGTGCACGCGTTGTCGTAGGTGACGCCGTCGCAACCGCAAACTGGATTGAAGTCCATCGTGCAAACCGCGGGACGCGGCGAACAGACCCCGCGGCTTCGGCAGTCACCCTCCGAACCTCCGATGCCGGCGAGTGCGCAGTACTCGGTCGACCCGCACCCTCCGGGCTCACACCCGGCGATGCCGCC
>JBATTM010000735.1:0-2549 GCA_049670545.1 Polyangiales bacterium | reverse complement strand
CAGACCGCCGTCTTCGATCAAGACCGAGCGTGTCGGCAACTGGCCCTCATCGTCGACGTTGATCGAACCGCGGGAGCCTTCGAGGGACGCGTCATCGACGACGGTGCACAGCGCACTGGCGACCTCCTCGCCCACACGGTCGGTGTAGTTGCTCGTCTTCTTGCGGTTGAAATCGGCTTCGAGCCCGTGCCCGACGGCCTCGTGCAGCAAGATTCCGCTGTCGCCGGGCGCGAGAACCACGTCCATCTCGCCCGCCGGCGCCTCGCGCGCGTCGAGCATCGTCAACGCTTGCTGGACAGCTTGTGCTGCGTGCCACTCCGGGCTCTTTCCGTCGAAGTACACGAGCCCAACCCGGCCACCGCCGCCGGATGACCCAGATTGCCTCTGGTCGCCGTCTTCGACGATCACCCGCACTCCGAATCGGATCAACGGTTGGCGATCACGGGCGATGTGCCCGAGACTGTTCGCCACCAAGATCTCGCGCACGCTTTCATTGAACGATGCGTCGACGCGGACCACGCGGGGATCCGCGGCGCGTGCGGCCTGATCGGCGCGCTCGAGCAGTGCCTTCTTGGCCAACCCGTCGACTTCGAAGGACTCCTCGGAGACCGGGTAGCGGCTCGGGAGCTCGCGCTCCGCAACCGCGACTGGCACGATCGGTTTGCCACCCGAGGCGATCTGAGCCGCCGTCTGTGCGGCGCGCTTCATGACGTCGTAGTCGAGATCTTCGCAGTACGCGTAGCCCGTGGCATCGCCTTTCATGACTCTGACGCCCAACCCCATTGAGACTGCGCGCCTTGCGGACTTCAAGATTTGCTCGTCGTAGACGTAGCTGCCGCTCACCCCGTACTCGAAGAACAAGTCCGCATAGTCGCCGCCACGCTCGAGTGCGACGCGAAGCAAGCGCTCCGCGATGTCGCGATCTATCGCGTGAACCCCTCCCTCGCCAAACGGCGCGTGATACCGATCTGTCATCAGTTGGTCGGGCACTCTAGAGCGCGATGCAACCCCTGGCCAGCGACTAGAGCGTATCTCATCAACGGCAACCGAGGGTTTGGGAGCGCGATGGTGCGATATGCGCCGTCCGCGAGCCGCGGAAATTCCGAGCATTTTCGAGCGTGAGGGGATGGGCGCAGAGGGTGCCATCCCGGCCCAAGACTGACCGAGCCATCGATGAGATACGCTCTAATCCCGGAGGAACTGAATTATGGTGTCGATGATGCGCTTCTGGCGAACTTCGCCAAGACCCGCGAAAATCGGAAGTGCCAAGACCTCTTCGCTTGCCCGCTCGGAATGCGGAAGCGACCCCGGCTCGTACCCAAGCCTTGCGAAGCACTCCTGCAGGTGGAGGGGGACCGGATAGTAGATCGCGTTGGCGATTTTCTGTTCGCCGAGGTGCCGCTGCAAGGCGTCGCGTTTCGAGGTCCGGATCACGTACTGATTGTAAATGTGGCCACCGAACCGGCGGACTGGCGGCAAGAGAAGACTCTCCTCGAGACCCGCATCCTCGAACGCGGCATCATAGGCATCCGCATTGCGACGCCGCCCCGCAGTCCAACCCTCGAGAGCCTGCAGCTTGATCCGAAGCAAAGACGCCTGGAGCGCGTCGATCCGAAAGTTCCCGCCAATGACACGATGGTAGTACTTCGGCTTGCTCCCATGGGCGCGCATCACGCGTGCCCTTTCGGCCAACTCCGGATCCTGGGTCGTCACGAGCCCCGCGTCTCCAAAGCCCCCCAAATTCTTCGAGGGGAAGAACGAGAAACAGCCGTAGTCACCAAGCGCCCCGACCGGACCGACTGCGCTCTTGGTTCCAATCGCCTGGGCCGCATCCTCGATGATGAACAAGTCGTGTGCCGACGCGATCCTTCGAAGCCCCTCCATGTCGCATGATTGCCCGAACAGGTGCACCGGCAAGATGGCCTTAGTCCGGGGTGTGATCCGCGCTTCGACCCTATCCACGTCGAGGTTGAAGGTATCGGGTCGAATATCGACGAAGACGGGCGTCGCGCCTACGCGAGAGATGCAACCAGCAGTCGCAAAGAACGAGAACGGGGTCGTGATCACTTCGTCGCCATGCCCGACGCCGAGTGCCATGAGCGCCACCATGAGTGCGTCTGTCCCGCTCGACACACCGACCGCGTGGTCGACTCCGATGTACTCAGCCACTTCTCGCTCAAACGCCTCGACCTCGGGACCAAGAATGTACCGGCCCGAACGAATGACTTCGGCCGCCTTGTCTACGAGCGCCTCGGTGAGTGGGCCGTTCTGGGCCGCGACGTCCAACATGGGTATGGGTTCTTCGGACACTATCTCTCTCTCTTGCATTCGGTTTCGCTGACCCGATGCCGATCTCCGCAGCGAGCACACGTCCCGCTGCTCGGCAACACTTCACCACATTGGCAGGCCCACCCGATTCGTCGTGCCGGATTTCCCACGACGACCGCGTGCGGAGGCACGTCCTTGGTTACGACACTTCCAGCACCCACGAGGGCGTACTCCCCGATGTCGTGCCCGCACACCACCGTCGCGTTCGCCCCCACGGTCGA
>JBATTM010000734.1:0-2082 GCA_049670545.1 Polyangiales bacterium | reverse complement strand
GGATTCTCCGCCACGAAGCTGGCGATTTGGGCGAGGCGGCGCTGCACGACCGGGTCTTGCTGCATGCCGATTTCGCGACTGTATTGGTAGAGTGTTTCCCGGTCGATCAAGAGCTGGTCGGCTTCGGCCTCCTCTTCGGGCGTGAGCGGACGCCCCTTGCTCTTGGCGAGCTCGTCATAGAGCAATTGGGCGCGTGTCCACGGAATCTCGATGGCGGCCGACGGCTTGGGGCGCACTCGGTCCCGCATGACGGCGAACATCATCAGTCCGATCAGCGCAAAGTGCAGAGCTGGGGACTTCAGGAACCGGATCACGGGGTGTAGAAGATCGGGGACGTCCAGGCGCGCTCCTGAATGATCGGCTGAAGCGTCGGAATGTCCTCGGGGGTCGTACCAGGCTGCGCGCAGCACTGAGAGATGTTGCCCGCGAGGAGCGGGAACTCGTCGGCGAGCCGATCGCGCTGTTCCTCGCATCGAGGGCTCAACGGGTTGATGCCATATCGCAACTGGCAGTATTCGGTGCTGTACCGACACACGGGATTCTCGAGCACACGGACATAGTAGAACGCACGCTCTTCGGGATCAAAATCGGGGTCTTCCCACACGCCACACAAGCTCTCTGAGCCGGTGCCACGTTCCTGACAGAAACGCCCGACCCGGCCGCCGTCACCGTCGGTGACGGCCACGTCATACACCGCTTCGTGGGTCTCGAACTCGCGACGAATCGGATCGAATTCGGACCAACCCTTCACGATCTGAATTCGCTGGAGGTCGGTGCCGATGAACTCGTCTTTCCACGCGGCCGCGACGAAGCGCGGGGACTTCTTTCCGACGCGGGGCGGCAAATCGCCACCCATGGGAACGCCCTTTTGGTAGCCCTTCTTGACGAAGTCCTGTTTGCAGATGTTCTTGCCGAAGTTCCAGCCGCCGAAAAAGCGAACGATCGGGCGTGTGCCGCTCGTCCCGTACGTCTCTTTGGCCTTGAGCCCGTCGAAGATCGCATCGCGTGAGTTCTCTTCAGCCCAAACGACCCACTGACCACCGGAGCTGTTCTGGATCGTGTTGACGGAACGTGTAGGGATCGCGTCGTCGATGCCGAGGTGACCGTTGTAGGAAGCGTCCTCTGGCGTGAAGCCAGGGCGCCCCGTGTGGTCGTCTTGGGAAGAGCCGATCCCGAGTTTGAACGGGTTGACTCCGAGCTCTGCATCCAAGACCAGACCGTCCTTGAGAACGTTCCTGACGTAGGCGCGAGGGTCGAAATCTTGCGGCGAGCTGGCGCCCCCGCCCCTCCCCGGTGCGACCCCGGATGCACCCGCGAGGCTCGCCGCATCGAGAAGCTCGAAATCACAGAACTCGTCGGGCTCGCCCGGATTGAAGACGTCCCGCGGATTGAGGCCTGTCTGTGCTTCGGCCGGCGCCAAGACGCTCCGGAAGCGTGGGTCGTTGCGGCATTCGCTCGAGCCTTTGTCTTGATAGATTTCGATCAGGGGCTGCACCTCCGCCATCAGCTCGGCATTGCGACGTCGTTCTCGGAGCGTCTCCCCCGGGGGATCGGCCATCAGTGTGGCGACTCCCGCAATCGGCGTGGCGAGGTTCGTGTTGTGGGGGATGATCAAGGCGTCACATCGGCCGGGGCGATCGAGGCACTGCTCTTTGATCCCACGCCAGAGCTTCACTGGATCGGGCGTGACGCCCATCACGGGGCTCACGACTTGCCGCGTCGGAACCGGGTTGGGAATCTGTGCCATGTCGATCGCGGTGATCGGCTTTTCGATGACGTCTTCGTTTCGGAAGATTACGTTGCGGTGGTGGTTGACGAACGTGGGCGTCGACGTGTTTTCGTACGCAACGAACGTCGTGAAGGTACACGCGGAAGTCCTGTCGTAGTTGTCGTGCGCAGCCTGGATCATTTCGTGCCACACGTTGAGCTCGGCCTGACGGCACCCGGAGCGCGAACGCATGCACATCGGCAACACGTTGTTGAATGCACCGGGCCCAGGTGCAGCGAGCGAGGTCAACTGGAACGCGGCGGACGCGGCACCTCGAAGAAACCCGGGGATCGGAAACGCAGTCGGACCGTAGG
>JBATTM010000733.1:0-6037 GCA_049670545.1 Polyangiales bacterium | reverse complement strand
CGCTCTACCTCAACAAGACCTGCCCAGGCTTCGGGCTGATCCCCGTCACGTATCGCTCGATCTCAGGGACGATTCGCTTCGATGAGCTGTTCGTCTTCTGGGTCGACAATGAGACGCGGATGACGTCTGCCGAGTTCTTCGACGTCGAGCTTGTCGACACGGACGACCCGGAAAACAGGCGGGCGGTGCTCGACGGCGACTTCAGCTTCCTGTTCGAACGAGGGAGACCGGCCCAGAATTTCGCCTTTTGATGGCGAAACGAACGCCGATTGAAGGACGGGTGCGCGCCGTGGGTCGCGGCGGCGACGGTGTGGTCGAAACCGCGGCCGGAATCGTGCTCACGCCGGGCTGTCTTCCCGGGGAGCGCGTCAAGATCGAGGCTGACGGATCGCGAAGAGGGGTGTCCCGAGGGCGGCTGCTTCGCGTCACCGAGCCCTCCGAACGACGTGTCGACGCGCGTTGCGAACTCGCCGACCGTTGCGGTGGTTGCCCCCTGATGATCGCCGCACCGTCCCTCGCCGAAGAGATCAAGGAAGGTTTTCTCGAGCACGCCTGTGCGGGGCTTCCGGGTGCGGATGACACGCGCCTGCAGTGGGTCGAGTCCGGGAAGCGTTTTGGCTATCGCCGTCGTGCCCGTCTTGCGTGGCACGGGCACACTCTCGGGTATCGCCGGAGGAATTCGTCTCGCGTCCTCGACGTGCCGACGTGCGTCGTCCTCGAAGAAGCATTGCAGGCCGGATGGGAGGCGACGCGAGAGATCCTGGGGCCGGTGCTCGCGGGGAGGGGCGAGATCCTGGTGTCGCGATCCGGCACTCGTGCGACGATCGCAATCCGTAGCGAAGACGAGCAGCCTCCTGGGCTGTTCGCCGCCTGCGAAGTATTGGCCGGCCACAGCGCAGTCGCGGGGGTCGAGATGCGGGTCCGTGGCGGCGCGCCCGCATCTTGGGGCGATGTGACCGTGACGATGCGCGGCTATGACGACTCACCGATGCTCGTTCCGCCTGGAGCGTTCACACAAGCCAACGATGACGTGAACATCGCGCTCGTCGACGCAGTCGTTCGCCTCGCCGCCCCGAAGGACGAACGCGTGCTCGAACTTCACTGTGGCGTCGGCAATTTCACCATGGCCCTCGCGCGGGACGCGAAAACCTTGGTTGCAATCGAACGGGATCCAGGTGCAGTGCGCGCCTGTCAGGCGAACCTCGCGGCAAGGTCGCTCGAGGCGAGGGTCGTCGCGGCGGACGCGAACGACCCTCCGAAAGGACGCTACGACGTCATCGTTCTCGATCCGCCACGTCAGGGAGCCAGGACGTTTTTCGAAAACCACGATGCTTGGATCAAGGCCAAACGCATCGTGTATGTGTCATGCGACACCGCAACGCTTCGTCGCGATCTCCAGCTCGCGTGCGCGAAGGGCTTTCGACTCGACGAGAAGATCGCCTTCGACATGTTTCCCCAGACCGCACACGTCGAAAGCGTCATTCGGCTGGTCCGATGATCGGCGGCGCGGTGCTGCGTTGCCCGGTACACCGTGGAGCGCTAGCGTAGCGGCGCACATGCGTTGCCCCTACTGCGGAACACTCGAAAATCGCGTGATCGATTCGCGCCTCTCGCAGGCCGGGGAAGTCACGCGGCGACGGCGCGAGTGCGAGCAGTGCACCCGCCGCTACACGACGTACGAGCGCGTGGAGCAAACACTACCCCTGGTCATCAAGAACGATGGTCGCCGACAGCCGTTCGACCGCGCCAAGCTTCTGGCCGGGCTTCGCCGCGCTTGCGTCAAACGTCCAGTTTCGGCCGAAGCGCTCGAGCGCCTCCTGAGCCAGGTCGAGCGGTGGATGGCCGACAGCGGCGAGCAAGAGGTTTCATCGGAAAAGCTCGGGGAGCGAGTCCTGGTCGAGCTCCGAGACCTCGACCAGGTCGCGTACGTACGCTTCGCGAGCGTGTATCGTGACTTCCAAGACGTGGGTCAGTTCCTCGAGGAGCTCACGAAGCTCAGGGACTGACGTGGCGACCGAATCCGACTGCGGTTTCATGCAACTCGCGCTGGACGAGGCCAACCGAGGTCGCACGCGCCCGAATCCACGCGTGGGGGCCATCGTGGTTCGAGATGGGGCCGTGGTGTCGACCGGGTACCACCGTGCAGCGGGGGAAGCCCACGCTGAGGTCGACGCGATTCGGAACGCCGGAGGCCCGGTGACCGGCGCCACGCTGTATGTCACGCTCGAACCCTGCAATCACCGAGGACGCACAGGTCCCTGTACCGAAGCGATACGCGCCGCCGGCATCGCGCGCGTCGTCATCGGGTGTGCAGACCCGGCCGACCATGGAATACACGGCGCTGAAGCCTTGCGCGCCGCCGGCATCGACGTCGAGGCTGGGGTGATGGAAGAAGAGGCCCATGCTCTGATCGCCGACTTCGCCAAACACGTCCACACCGGCCTGCCGCTCGTCACGATCAAAGCGGCGATCACCCTCGACGGAAAGCTCGCGACACGAACTGGAGACTCGAAGTGGATTACGGGCATGCCGGCCCGAACGGAGACCCACCGGATGCGCGACGACGCAGACGCAATCATGGTCGGTGTAGGCACCGTGCTCGCGGACGACCCGCAACTCACGGTCCGCCACACGACCGGGCGCGATCCCGTGCGAGTCGTCCTCGACTCCGCTCTACGGACACCCCTTGATGCGCGGATTCTGAACCTGAGCGGCGAATCTCCGGCCCCAACTTGGATCTTCCACGCCATCGACGCCCCTCTAGAGAAGAAACGCAACCTGGAAGCCGCAGGCGCGGAGCTTTTCCCCGTTCCTCGGGATGACGCCGGGGTCGACCTCGAGGCCGCGCTGGGCCTGCTTGGGCAACGTGACATCCTGCGACTGATGGTCGAAGGCGGTGCGCACGTGCACGGCTCGTTCCTCGATCGTGGCCTCGCCGATCGGGCCGCCGTCTTCATCGCACCACGCATCATGGGAGACGCGGAGGCGATGTCTTTTGCAATCGGCCCGGCTGTCGACACCGTCAGAGACGCGGCACGATTAACCCGCACCCACACGCGACGACTCGGCGATGACTTTCTGATCACGGGAGACTTCGAGAGGACAAATTAGATGTTCACGGGACTCGTACAACAAGTGGGCACGATCGACGCAATCGAGCGGCGCGACGAGGGGCTGCTCGTGCGTATCGAATGCGGCCTCCATCCGTACACGGGGGGCGAGTCGATCGCCGTCGACGGGGTCTGCCTCACCGTCAAAGCATTCGACCAAGGGCACTTCGAAGCCGACGCTTCGCTCGAGACACTTGACAAGAGCAACCTCGGTGACCGCTCCGAACGAGATCGCGTGCATCTCGAGCGCGCGCTCGCGCTCGGTGACAAACTCGGAGGCCACCTGGTGACGGGTCATGTCGACGGGGTGGGGCGGCTCGTAGACAAAGGGCCGTCCGGCGACTACGTGTGCGCTACGTTCGAGGCCCCGGGACGCCTCGTTCCCTTCTTGGCCCCAAAGGGGTCGATCACGGTCAACGGAGTGAGCCTGACGGTGAACACGGTGACGGCGTCTCGATTCGACGTGATGCTCGTTCCCTACACACTCGATGAAACCACGTTCGGATCGATGACCCCCAACACGCGGATCAACCTGGAGGTCGACATCCTAGCCAAGTACGTGGCCAGCCTGATGGGCAAGCCTGGGGTCGACGGCGCACCCGCCGACGGTGGCTGAGGATTTGCAGCGGTCCGCTGGAAACGCATGCGTTTTCGCGTCATGGTCCCGGCCATATGAAAACCGCGATCGAGCGAGTCGTTTCAGCTCTCGATGAAAATAGCAAAGGCAAGATGGTCGTGGTCGTCGATGACGAAGACCGCGAGAACGAAGGTGACGTTTGCATGGCCGCTGAGAAGGCGGATGCGGAGACGATCAACTTCATGGCCCGCCACGCCCGCGGTCTGATCTGCCTGAGCCTCACGGAAGAACGCATTCGGCAGCTCGATCTGCCCATGATGGTCGACGAGAACCGCTCGTCGCGTGCAACGGCTTTCACGATCTCGGTCGAAGCCCGCCACGGCGTCACGACCGGCATTAGTGCGGCCGACCGGGCGCAAACCATCATCACCGCTGTCGCGGAGAACGCAGGGCCCTCGGATCTCGTCAGCCCAGGACACGTGTTTCCACTCAAGGCGGCCCCAGGGGGCGTGCTTCAACGCACTGGCCATACCGAAGGGTCCGTCGACCTCGCTCGTCTGGCTGGCCTCAAACCGGCGGGCGTCATCTGCGAGATCATGAAAGACGACGGAACCATGGCGCGGTATCCGGATCTGGTCGACTTCTCCAAGGAGCATAGCCTCCAACTGATCACCATCGCCGACCTGATCCAATATCGACTCGCGCGCGAGCGCCTTGTCAGCCGCATTCGGCAGAGCGCGGTGGAGATGCCGACCGGCAAGAAGTGGACGGCCTCCGCCTATGGAGTCCAGGTCGGACGCGATCAACAGTTCATGGCGCTGAGCTACGGGGACATCGCCGCGAAGCCGACGTTGGTGCGCGTGCACCGCGGGAGTGTTCTCGGCGACGCCTTCCAGGTGCGGATGCGCGACCGTGTGCACATCGCCGATGTGGTAGATGCCATCGAACGCGAAGGGCAGGGGGTCATCCTCTTCCTTCCCGGGCACCCCGACCCCGACACCGACTTGGCCTTCTACCTCGACGAACCGATCCAGCGTCCGCCAGAAGAGCCCGGGGTCGTTCTTCGCGAGTACGGGTTCGGCGCACAGGTGCTGGCCGACCTCGGCTTGAAAGATCTCCGCATTCTGACCAACCGTCCGCGACGGCTACCAAGCCTCGACGCCTACGGCCTCAACGTCGTCGAGCAGCTTCGCGTCACGCCGGGTGGCGAGCTTTCCCCGGCGGGACCCATCCAGCAGGATGGTCAATGAGCGCAGATGACAACGCTCCTTCGGCTCCGCTCGAGTTGCCTGTGGGGGCGCGGTTCGCGATCGTATGGTCGCGCTTCAACCGCCACGTCGTGCATGCGCTGGTGGAGGGCGCCCGCGCCTGCCTCGAAGAGCACGGTATCGCTGAGGATGCCATCGACGTGTATGAGGTGCCTGGGGCGTGGGAGCTTTCCCACGCGGCGAACCGATTGGCCCAAGGGGGCACCTTCGATGCGATCATTGCCCTCGGCGCGGTCATTCGGGGCGGCACCCCCCACTTCGACTACGTGTGCAACGGCGCAACGCAGGGATTGCTCGAGGTCATGCTTCGGACGGGCGTACCGGTCGCGTTTGGAGTACTGACCACGGATGACGACGCACAAGCCTTGGCGCGTGCCGGCGGCGACCATGGCAACAAGGGGCGCGACGCGGCGATGACCGCGATCGAGATGGTTCTTTTCGACCGAAAGCTCGAGGCAGATGGGGTCACGGCGCAAGGGGCGTGAAGCAGCGCTTCGCATCCTGTATTTCATGGATGTCTCAGGCGTGAGTGGGAGCCAGGCGATGAAGTCGTACTGGGGCCATCTCGCGGACTTGCGCGAAGAGAACCACGACGCGGACTTCGCCAACGAAATCGTCGGCAGCTACGCGGCCCACGCCGACGAGGTGAACGACCTCATCCGCACGTCGAGCCACCATTGGCGTCTCGAGCGTATGCCGATCGTCGATCGCAACGTCCTTCGCGTGGCGATCGTCGAGCTGCGGGAGATGGTCGACATTCCGAAGCGCGTCACGCTGAACGAAGCCGTCGAGCTCGCGAAGCGGTTCGGATCGGAGGGCAGCGGTTCGTTCGTAAACGGCGTGCTCGATCGAATCGCGACCGAGCTCGGGAAGGCGTAGCCCCCCCAAGGAGGCTGCGTGCGCGGGCCCTAGCGGCGCCTCTTCGCCTTGACCGATCGGGGCTTCTTCTTGGCGGGCGCCCGTTTCTTCGCAGGAGCTCGCTTCTTCGCAGGAGCCCGTTTCTTCGCAGGAGCTCGCTTCTTCGCAGGGGCTCGCTTCTTCGCAGGGGCCCGCTTCTTCGCAGGGGCCCGCTTCTTCGCAGG
>JBATTM010000732.1:0-9160 GCA_049670545.1 Polyangiales bacterium | reverse complement strand
GGCGACCGAGGGTTTGCGAGCGCGATGGTGCGAGATGCGCCGTCCGCGAACCGAGGAAATGCCGAGCATTTTCGAGCGTGAGGGGATGGGCGCAGATGGTGCCATCGCGCCCCAAGACCGACCGAGCCATTTTTGAGATTCGCTCTAGTCGCGAATCGCGCGCCATCGGAGCCAGTGGTCCGCAAGGACGAGTGCCACCATCGCCTCCGCCATCGGGACGAACCGAGGCAGAAGGCACGGATCGTGACGGCCGGTCGTGCGAATTGTCGTAGCGTCGCCATCGGAGGTGACCGTGTCTTGGGCCCTCGGTAGACTACTGGTCGGTTTCACCGCCGCCCGGATCACGATCGGCATTCCGCTCGAAATGCCCCCAAGCATTCCACCGTGTCGGTTGGTTCGCGTGCGCACATTCCCTTGCGCATCGGTTTCGAACGCGTCGTTGTTCTCGCTCCCTTTGGCGGACGCGACTCGAAAACCGTCGCCGTACTCCACGCCCATCACGGCCGGCAAGCTGAACAGCCCTTTCGCGAGGTCTGCCTTCAATTTGTCGAATACCGGTTCGCCGAGCCCCGCCGGGACGTTGCGTGCCGTCACCTCGGCAACCCCGCCGATCGAGTCTTGGGCCTTGCGCATGGCCTCGATGAGCGTGACCATTTTCGCCGCTGCCGCAGGATCGGGGCAGCGGACGACGTTGGGTTCCCCGCTCGGAAGCGTTTCGACTTGCTCGAGCGTGACGTGGTCCGGAATGTCAGCAACCACGTCACCGACACGCGTCACATAGCCGACGACTTCACCCGCGAAGGCGTCGGCGAGAACCTTCTTTGCGACTACGCCTGCGGCCACGCGAGCCACAGTCTCTCGGGCACTGCTACGCCCGCCGCCGCGATAGTCTCGTCTTCCGAACTTCGCGTCGAAGGTATAGTCGGCATGGCCGGGGCGATAGACGTCCTTGATCTTCGTATAGTCGCGTGATCGTTGATCCTGATTGCGCACCAAGATCGCGATCGGGGTCCCTGTGGTTTCGCCCTCAAACACGCCGGACAAGATTTCGGGTGTATCTGGCTCTTTGCGCTGCGTCACGATCTTGCTCTGCCCCGGCCGCCGACGATCGAGGTCGAACGCGATGTCGGCCTCGGAAAGGGGAATCCCCGGGGGGCAGCCGTCGATGATCACGAGGTTCCCCGGACCGTGGCTCTCGCCAGCGCTCGTGACCCGAAACATCGAGCCGAAGGTACTACCCGGCATGACGCGTCATCCCCCGAGCCCCGCATGGCGTCCGATCGCTCGACCCACGAAGAAAGGACCCATCTGCTGAATGTACTCGGCAGTCTGTTTGGTCCCTCGCATCGCTTGGACGACATGGGAAAGCCGGTGGAGGTTCGCGCCGATCAATCCGATGACGAACTCGTTGTCGTTGGCGTCGAGCCCGTGACACGCAAGGCGCACATCGTGTGCGAGGTCCTGCGCACCGTACGCGCGTCCGATCGTCGCGTGCTCCCGAAGGATGCCGCCCTTCTCGCGACCATCGAGTTGCTCGAACGCTCCGGAGCGCCGCAGCGGATACCACACGGCCCACTGCCAGTCCGAATTCAAAACCGTCTGACGCGGTCGATCGAGAAGCCAGAAGGAGAGATCTTGCTCGTAGCCACTGCTGTATGTGCGGCCGATCATCGTGAGTTCGGGGCGGAGGGTCCAGTCACGCAGCAGGTCTTGCTCGAAAAGGAGACGCGTATCGTCGACGAAGACAGCCGGATCTTCACCGAAACTCAGGAGCCCGACACCGCGTGGATCATTCATGTCGGCGTAGACAACACTTGGTAAACCAGCGGCCTCCGCGGCGGCGATGAGCGCGCCTTGATTCTCGAGTACCGACACCCCCGGAGGGATCTGGAAGACCAGCAGTTGCATGAACAAACGCTTGTCCATGACCTGTGGCTCACCGTCTCGATGCGCGCCTCGCTCGTGGACGTCGATGGTGTTGGCTGCGGACGTGCCGCCTCCGTGATGTCCTGTAGAATCACCCATGCTGGCGTCATAGCGCTTTTGCGGTCGTTCTGCACAGTGTAGGCTCGCGGCTCGCAAGGGGAGATATGCGCGTTTTAAAGGTCATGGCAGTGGTGTTGTTCGGCGCGGTGATCGTGCTCATGGGCGCGGCCTATTTCGCAAGTGAACCTCGACCCGAAGGCGAGCCGGGTCCGGCCGCGGATGCGCTCGCCTCCAAGATGGAGGCGGCCATCCACAAAGACGCTTGGGATCGCACCGGAGCTGTAAAGTGGTCATTCTTCGACAAGCACCACTACGTCTGGGATCGCACCCGTGGCGTCGTGGAAGCGCGGTGGGGCGAAACGCGGGTGCTATTGCGCACAGCCGACAAGTCCGGCCTCGTGTGGAACACCGATGGTGCGGTCACAGGAGACGAGGCCACGTCTGCGCTCGACAGCGCGTACAAGTACTGGATCAACGACTCGTTCTGGCTCAACCCGGCTGCCAAACTTCGTGACCCCGGCGTCGTCCTCAGTGTCGTCGCCGAAGAAGACGGTCAGGAAGGGCTCTTGGTGAGCTACGGGTCGGGCGGCGTGACGCCCGGTGACGCCTATCTCTGGAACGTAGACCCCGATGGTTTGCCAGTTCGCTGGCGCATGTGGGTCAGCATCATTCCGATAGGCGGCCTGTCGGTCACTTGGGAGAACTGGGTCGAGCTGAGCACCGGCGCGCTCATCGCCACGGAGCACGAGGGCGGTGGCAGGATGATGACTTTCATCAGCGACCTCGCGGGAGCAGAAACGCTGACGGATCTCGAAGGGGTCGACCCGGCAATGTTCGAGCCCCTTTTCGAGCAGCCGGCGGAACCGTAGGCGTCTGTCTCATCCAAGCGGCCCCGCTCAGGCCGGATCGCTCCTCGCGCTACCACCGCGGGTCGTGCCGAGTACACCGACAATCACCAGGACGGCCCCGACGAGACTCCATAGATTGGGGTACTCCTGGAAGAACAGGATTCCCCAGGTGTAGGCGAGGACGATCTGGAGATACGTCACCGAGGACGCCCTCCCCGCCGCCTCGAGCTTGTATCCTTTTGTGATCTCGATCTGTCCGAGTTGCGCGGTCACACCGATGCCGAGAAGCAACAGCCACTCCCAGGGCGTCGGCATCACGAGACCCTCGATGGCAAGGATGGGAAGGGACGCGGGCCCCGTGATCAGCGGGAAATAGAACACCACCACCAGGTGGTGCTCCGTCGCACCGAGACGCCGGATGATCACGTACGAGATTCCGGAGAAGATCGCCCCCAGCACGCCGACCGTGACCGCCACCGGATCGAGGGAGGCGCCTGTTGCGAACAAGAAGGTCGGCTGCGCAACCAATACGACCCCCACCATACTGAAGAGCGTCGCGAGGAGATCGACTGGGCGTAACGCCTCATGCAATGCGAAGGCCGCGACCAACGCAGCCACCATCGGATTGCAAAACTGGATCACCGTAGCGTCAGCCAGGGGCAAGTGTGTGATCGCATAGAAATAGCAACTCAACCCAGCGAATCCAACCAAGCCGCGGGCCAGAAGCAGCTTGCGGTTGTTGCCCCAAGGCACGATGCCAAGGCGTCGAAGCGCCCACCAGCTCATGATGAGAGTGACCACGACGCGTGCGAGGACCAGCTGCATCGTCGGCAGGTGCTCCCCCGCCACCTTGGCGAAGACGCTCATGACGCTGAAGAAGAGCGACCCTACCACCATGTGGCGCAAGCCTATGGAGAGGCGACTCCAGGGCTGAAGCAGGGCCGTCACGCTCGCGGGTTGTGAACGGAAATGCACACCGCGCAACCTGATGATACGACGCAGTCATGAGAACACTCACACGAAGTTTCGCGCAGGGCCTCTTGGTTCTCGCCCCGGTCGCCATCACCGTCTGGATCGTCGTGTTCATCGTCACGAAACTCGATGACTGGTTCAATGCCCCCATCCCCGGACTCGGGATCGTCCTTGCCGCCGTGGCGATCACGTTCATCGGGTACCTCGCCGGAAACGTGGTTGGAGGGCGCCTGGTTTCGTTCCTCGAAGCAGGCTTGCAGCGCGTCCCCATCATCAAGCTGCTGTACAACTCCCTCCGCGACCTCTTTGGCGCCTTCGTAGGCACGCAGCGCAAATTCGACCAACCGGTCGCCGTCGAGCTCAACCGACACGGCATCAAGGTCCTCGGCTTCCTGACGAGCGATCAGTTCGACGACCCCCATCTCGTCGGCCACGTGTCGGTCTACCTGCCCGAGTCCTACAACTTCGCCGGCAACCTCATCGTCGTCCCCCGCGACCGCGTGCACCCCCTCGACGCCGACGGCGCCGAGTTCATGGCCTTCATCATGTCCGGCGGCGTCACCGCCATGCACGGCGCCCGCACAATCGCAGAGGGAATCCAAGCGCCCGAGTAAGCGGCACCCCAGTGCCAGTGTCAGTGCCGGTGCCAGTGCCGGTGCCGGTGTCGGTGCCAGTGCCAGTGCCGGTGCCAGTGACCTTCCCTGGAAAAAGTGGACGGGTTGATTACGCAGCTTGGGACTGGTTCAAGAAATACCTGTGTTCGAATTGATTGGGGCTGAGGTAGCCGAGCGAAGAGTGAAGACGGTACGGGTTGTACCAGCCCTCGATGTAGCGGGCGACGGCGTCCTTGGCGGCCCGTCCGGTCGCCCAGCGCTGTCGGTGCAGGAGCTCGGTCTTGATGCGGGAGAAGAAGCTCTCGACGACGGCGTTGTCCCAGCAGTCTGCCTTGCGGCTCATCGAGCACACGATGCCGTGCTGATGGAGCACGTTTTGGTAGGTGTGGGCCGCGTACTGCACGCCGCGGTCGGAGTGGTGGAGGAGGCCAGGCTCGGGCATGCGACGGCCGAGCGCCATGCGGAGCGCCTCGAGTGCGAGGTCTGTTCGAAGATGGGGCGCCATCGCCCAGCCGACGATACGACGCGAGAAGAGGTCCATCACGACCGCCAAGTACATCCAGCTCTGCGAGGTCCACACGTAGGTGATGTCGGTGGCCCATCGCTGATTGGGATGCTCTGCTTCAAAGTCACGGCGCAGCAGATTCGGCGCGACTGGTGCATCGTGCTCACTGTCGGTCGTGCGCACAAAACGCCGTTTCGGTGTGCCGCACAGCTGCAATTCACGCATCAAGCGGGCCACACGGTCCCGACCGACCTCGAAGTCGTGGCGTAGCTGCTCGTGGACGCGTGGGCTTCCGTACGTGCCGTCGCTCCGTTCGTGAATCGCCGTGATGTGCACCTTCAGCTCGGCATCTCTGCGCGCTCGCCGACTTGGCTCGCGCTGAAGTGAAGCGTAGTAGCCGCTCGGCGAGACCCTGAGCACGCGGCACAAGGTACGAATGCAATGATGGGCCTTCTGCGCGTCGATGAATGCAAATCTCATTTGCTTTCCTTCGCGAAGAAGGCCGCCGCTTTTTTCAGAATCTCGCGCTCCTCTTCGAGGGTGCGGACCCGACGCCGGAGCTTGCGAAGCTCTTCGCGCTCCGCCGTGGTGAGCGCTTCAGGAGGCCCTTTGCCTCGGTCCACTTCGTCCTGCTTCACCCACTGGCGAAGTGCCGAGAGCGTCACGTCGAGCTCGCGGGCCACCTGGCTGACATTGCCGTCCCCCTCTCGAACCAAACGGACTGCCTCTCGCTTGAACTCGTCGGTGAACTTCCTTCGTTTCCGTTTCATGGAGCCTCCCGGCGCATTGTTGCGCCTTCTCGGGTGTCCACAAATTCCGGGGAAGTCTACAGTGCCAGTGCCAGTGCCAGTGCCAGTGCCAGTGCCCGCCGGCCTGACAGAACGGCTCTTGCTGTTACCCTCCGGCGATGCTGCGTTCTTACTTACTCCTCCCGCTCGCCTTCGTCCTCTCCTGTTCGAGTGACAACGCTCCTTCCGCCGCCGAGGTACCCGATCTTCCCGAAGGCCGACTCGAGCTGCCCGCGTGCGAGCAGTCGGCAGGGTCGCTATCGCCTCTCACGACGCGCTGCCAGCAGATCGTGGATGCGGAAGGGCGGGTGGTGTTCCTTCACGGGATCAACGCGCGCGTCGAAGGTGTGTTCGATATCGCACTCGAAGACATCACGTTCGATGGCATCGACTACTTCGATCGCGTGCCACTCGAGCCAATACCTGCGTTTCTTCCCGAGGACGCGCAGCGGATCCGGCAACTCGGGTTCAATTTTCTCAGACTGCCCATGCAATGGAGCGGCGTGGAGCCTAACGACGAGTCGCCACAGGTGTACGACGTGGCGTACCTCGATCGCGTGGCCGAGATCGTCGACCATTGCCGGGCGGCTGGCCTCTGGGTGCTGCTCGACTTTCATCAAGATGCGTACTCGAAAGAGATCGGCGAAGACGGGGCTCCGTTGTGGGCCATTCAACCTCCGCCCCCGACGCTACTGGAGGGCCCGCTCGACGACCTTGCCAGCAGGCGCACGTCTCCTGCGGTGCTCGCTGCATGGACGACCTTCTTCGATGCCCCGGAGCCCGGTCCCACGTTGCGGCAACGTTTTGCGCAGATGGCGGCCTTCGTGGCCGCACGCTTCGAAGGGGACGAGACCGTGGTCGGACTCGAGATTTTCAACGAGCCGCAGCCGTTCGGGCAGGGTGTCTTCGAAACCGACATCGCCAATGGCCAGATTCACCCGTTCAACATCGAAGTCGCCGAAGCGATTCGGAACGTCGACCCCAACCGCCTCGTGTTCTTCGAGCCGCCGGTCGTGCCGCGCAACTTCTTTGATGAGTCGGGTCTTGCCGAAGCCCCGTTTCCCGTAGACGGTGCGGTCTATTCACCGCACGTCTACACAATTTCGTTCTCAGACCCGGACGCCGCCGAGCGGAACACGTTCACGCGGGCGACACTCGAACCCGGCAACGAGAGCGCGTATCTAGAGGCGGTGAGCTGGGGCACTCCGCTCGTCATCACGGAGTTCGGCTACGATCCGAACGGGATTCGAGCCGAGGAATACCTGAACCTGCAATTCGACCTACACGCGGAGTTCGGCGCCGGCGATGCACTATGGCTGTGGAAAGAAGAATCGCAGGGGCGTTGGGGTCTTCACGACTACGAGGATGAGACCGGCGATTGGTCGGAACGACCCGGGGTGCGGCGGATCGTGTCGCGCCCGAAGCCCGAAGCGGTTGCTGGACAGCCCCAAACGTGGCGATACGATCCAACGACACAGGTACTCGAGATCTGGTTCCGCGGCGCCGACGCGGTGGACGCACCGAGTATCGTGTACGTCCCTGCCCCTGAAGACTATGTCGAGGACTACGTTGTGAGTTGTGATGGGTTGCCTATCGAGTTCGAGCGAGACTCCACCACAGGGCGCGTTGAGGTGCCGTGCAACGGGGGAGGGCAGCGGTACATCCGCGTCGCGCCCCGCTGACCGCCGCCGGACTCGCGCAGTTTAAGAAAAACCTTTCCTATTGGCGCCGGGTTGTTCATAACCGCCGTTGTGCGGGATTTCCGGAGCATGCCGGTGAAGGGTGGGAGAGCCTTCGGGGCACGGTTGGTGGCGGCATCTATCATAGGGTGGGTGCTGCTCGGCCCGGCCGCGGTCGATGCGCAATCGCTGTATTACCGTTCGATCCCGATAGGAGAGCGCGCGGTCGGGCTCGGCGGCGCGTTCACGGGGCTCGCGACAGATCCTTCGGCCACATACTACAATCCTGCCGGCGTCACCACGGGCGGCCGTTTCGAGCTCCTCGGCAGCTTCAGCTCGCTGCTTCTCAACCGCACCAAGATCGTCGACGCGTTTAGTGCGCCTGACGTCGAAGAAAACTTCGTCAAGAAGGGGACGAGCACACTGCCTCGTTTCATTGGAACTGTCGTGCGGCTCGGGCGGGCGAAACACGGCCAAGAACACCAGTTCGCGCTCGGGTACAGCACGGTGGAGGTGGCCCGGGAAAACTTCGGGGAGTCGTTCACACAAATCACCGAGCCTTCCTCGACCGATCTCCAGGTGACCAATCGATATCGGGATCGCTGGTACGGCGTGTCCTTCGGCGCACAGGTCTCTCGCAAGTCCGCAGTTGGTGTCTCGGTATTCCTCTCTGACCAGAACGTGTCGTACAACGAGTCGATCGGGTTGGCGGTTGGGGGCGAGGTGAACCCCGACACTGGGGTGAGAACTGGCGGCCAGTCGATTACGACGACGAGCACGATCTCCGCGCGCGCGTACAGTTTTGTCCTGCGACTGGGATGGCTCCACCGCATCAACCCCAGGTGGAGGGTCGGGCTCATGTTTCAGCCCCCTGGAATTCCGTTGAGCCACAAGGGCAGTTTCTTTCGCCGTTCGACGGCCGCGTCTGACAGTGGAGAAGATGCGTTCTTTCCGTTTGAGGTTGATGGCGTGGATTCTCGGCTTCCGATTCCGTTTCAACTCGTCGGTGGCTTTTCTTACAACATCAACAAAAAGACACTGCTCGCCGTAGACGCCGGTGTGACCGGCCATATTCGCACCGGGCAGCTCCTGAAGTTCGACCCGCCAACCTCGCTCACCAGAGCGGGTGTCTTCTACAGCCCGAGCAACGGGCGCCGCGCGGCACCCAACTTCTCGGTCGGGGTCGAGCACCGGTTCGACAAGCTCGTGATCGCCGGGGGGCTTTTTACGAATTTCTCCGCGGCGCCGAACGTCCCCGAAACCTCGAGGCAGTACACGCCCGACCAGGTCAACTTGTGGGGTGCGTCGTTTTCGATCGGGCTCGATACGAACGGCTACCGATTCACAGTGGGCGCCACAGGCATGTACGGGGCAGGGGATGCCCTTGGGGCGTCGATTGACCAGGACGGCAACCTTCTCGAGTACGAGCGGACGAGCGCGCGGAGGAGCATCATCTTGCTCTATGTGGCCGGCGCAATCGCAGTTGCTGCGAAGACGAGTAAGGCCGTCGGAGAAAAGTACGACGATTGGAAGGAGCGCCGTGCGAAGGAAGAACCTCTCGAAGCCGAGCAAGAAGGAGACGGCGCCGCCGACTCAGAGACGGACTCGCCCGAGACCCCGGACGCTGCTTCGACCCCGGACTCCGAGGGAGGCCCCGACGCGTCACTCGGCGTGCTCAACGTGCACTTCTAGCCGGGGCAAACCGCTTATCGCACGCTATCGACGTTACCCGCTGACGTTCGCTTCGCCGTGTCGACCCTGAGGTCGA
>JBATTM010000731.1:0-6736 GCA_049670545.1 Polyangiales bacterium | reverse complement strand
GTAAATCCCGCATGGCAAGGGGCCATCGAACCGATTGTTGCCCGTTGCGGGCTGGGGATCGCATTCCCAACTCCCCACGTTGAGGAACGTGTTCCCGTCCGCGTACGCAGGGCCGTCATAGATGTTGATGAGCCGCTTCGGATTGAACTCCCCGCGGAAGTACCCGGTGCCCTCGATGGGAAGGTCGCAGGTGGTTTGCGCGCCCGCGTTGCAAGCGCTGAAAGGTGTGGATGAACTGTGTTCGAAGAGAGGGCCCGATCGCTGCGCCCATCGGCTGCCACCGTGCTGCGTGGTGCCCACGAATAGGCTGTTCTGCGCGAGCGAAAGGTAGGCGGGCGCCACCTGAAGCCAACTGCCGCCCGTCACGAAGGTCAGCCCACCACCGAGCTGATCGGTCACCGCGCCATTTGCGAACAAGTACATGTACGGACGCAGCCAAATCGAACCGAAGTTCACCTGCGCCGAGTTGAACGAGGTCGTGAACCGGTCGATCACCGTCATGGCGCAACTCTCGACGTTGGCCTCGAGACCCACCTCGTCGGTGCCGGCGTTGGCGCACTGCTGCGAGCGGTTGTTCTTCGGAATCGCCACGAAATTGCCGGTCAGAATGGGCCGCGCGAAGTTCATCCCGAGCTCCGCGTCGGGCTTCTTCGAGCCATCCGGGTTCGTGATGTAGGGATTGTCGACCTCGGTATAGCCGACCGGATTGTTCTGCCCCCCAGGCGTCACGGCAATCGAGGACGGCAGTGCATACGTGGCGGTGGTGCACGCGTTGCCTCGGAACCGCAGCAGCGGCGCGTGACGATCGATGAAATCAGTGGGGCGCTCCGCAACGAATGCGTTGTACGCGGCGTAGCCGGCAAACTTGTGGTGCGTTCGGCTCGACCCACTCAGCGCCGAGCCCAAAAGCCAGTAGCACGAACCGAACCCGTACACGCCGACCGCGTGGTTCCCGACCAGCTCGTTGTAGGCGTTCATCGCCCAGTACATGACGGGCATGCTGCCGTCCGACCCGGTCCGGTAGAAGGGTCGGACAGGGGTGTCGCCTCGGATGCCCCCGTCGAGGATCGGCGGAACGAAACGCGCCGTGCGTGATGGCGTGGCGCCTTCTGCCAGTGCCTGGCCATGCTGCGCTACGAAGAACTCTTTCATCGAAGCCCGCGCCCCGATTCCGACGTTGTGACAGATCCGATTCTCGATTTCGGAGCCGTCTTCGAGATAGAAGCCGTGCCCCACCGACAGGTAGCCCACGTTGCGGGCCAACGTAACGCCGATCGTGCCGTGGACGGTGACGAAGCGGTTCATCGAATCCCAAATCGCACTGTCTTTGAGGAAGATGTTTCCGTTGGCGTAGTCGGCGCTCTTGACGTGGTGGAAGTGCACCGGGTAGTGCCCGATCCGGCCGCCCTGCCCCATTTGCCTGAGCTCGACCCCCTGCAATTGAAACTCGCCGACGCCTTGGCGCGCGACCACATGCGCGCCGAAATAGCATGACGGGTCAGGTGTCGTGTTGCCGTCGTACATGCAGTCCGCCGTCTTCGGGAACCCAGGGTCGTCCGGTGCGCGCTGCGGCTCCGCACCGAGGGACCGAATCTGGATGCTGCGCGACAAGAGGCCGACCACCGCGCGCAGGTCCACAGCCTTCCGGTTCACTGGGCTCGTAAACGTCGCGCCTTCGATCTGCTCGGTGTCGAAGATGTCGCTCGCGTGTTCGTACTCGAGGCGTTCGACCAGAACCTGCGTCCGGGTCATCCCCTCCTGCTCAACCTCGGAGAACTCGAGGATCTCTCGTTCTTCGGAGTGGCCCGGGTACCAATCCGTGGTGCCTACGACGATGCGGTCGCCGACCGCCCATCGCGCCACCTTGCGATCCAACGTGAGGAGCGTGCCCGCCTCGGTGTTCTCGAGCGCTTCGAGGCGCGCCCAGCTCGACCCTGTGAGCTCCGCCCACGCGCGCATCTCCTCGGCGTCGAGCCCAGACTGCGCCTCACCCGGCACCACACAGTGGGCGTCGCTGTCGTTCTCCGCAGCCCATTCGGCATCTTGGAGCGGTAACGCGCCTTTCGCACCGAACAACCGCAACCTGCCGCCGTAGGAAACGCCGATCGTCTTGTACCCCCACGGCGTCGGGTCGAAATTGAGGTTGCCGTACGCTTCGAGCAGCGCGTTGTCGCCATCCACCTCGGGCTTTTCAGTCGACGAACAAGGGTCTTCCGGGTTCGAGCCCGTGCAGTACAAGTTGGGCGGCGCTTGGTCAGACGCGACGGGTCCGAGTGGGCGCGGGGCCCGGCCTTCAGGGAAACAAGGTTGACTCGACGACGGGTTCGTCAAGCATCGAATGCCGTCAGGCGGATTGCCGATCGTGCCGAGCTCGGTCGGGTCGTCTCCATAGATGCCAATGGAAAGCGTTCCCCCATTCACGCCGAACACGCAGTCCGGCGAACCGGCCTGGAGGAGCCCCCCCTGCTCGACGAGGATCGACTTGGCTTGAAAATCAATCGTGCCGCCGTCGACCGGCTCGGCAAAGAAGAGGGAGCCGCCATCGAGCACGTTGATGTACTCGTGCACGTACGTCCCGGCTTCCTTCACGACGTAACAACTCGTCAGCGGTTGGGGCAGAGCCTCGCCAGGGAGGAGCTCGACGCATTCCTCCAGCAAGTCGGACGGAATCGCCCCGAGGCACTGCTCGCCCCCGGGTGTCGAACCGTCTTTGCCGCAACCGACCGCCGCAACGAGCAGCAGCGACACCAACGCTGCCAAATTGCACCGACGTGCATCGCCGATCGAAGTGGAATCGGGGCTAAGTGGAGGCATCCGCCATTGTCGCACTCAAACCTCAGTCAAGCAGCCTTTTTGGCGCAGTGCCGAGATGAACCCCAGTGGTCGGAGCCCAACCGCCTCAGGGCAGCGTAGCGTTGCAGTCTGGAGCGCTCGTGCAGCCGCTCACCACGCAGTCGCCTCGATCAGGGCACTCGCCGACCAACTCCGTGCTCGTGCAACCAAAGAGCTCTCCGAACGCCGCACAGGTAGCTTCGCTCTCGTTGGGCCCGATCGGCATGCTCCCCACACAGGTCCGACAGGATGCAAACTCGCCGCCGGAGCCGCCACTGCCGCCAGCATTCGACCCGCCGTCGTCGTCCCCACAACCCACGAGCGAGAAACCCATCAGCGCGACACACAACATGAACGGACGGCCCGCGCCCCCAAGCCCCAAGAAGATTTTCATCCGCCGCAAAGTGCAACGCCAGGGTGTTGGAGTCAACTAGTCGGCGGAGCCGCATGCTTGGTGCGCACGTTCTGACCTCGCTTCACGTTCCGTAGAATGGTAGCGTCGTTCGCGTGAACGCCGGACGCCAGTGGCTAGCAATCGTCGCAACCATGGGGCTGGTCGCGGCGGGCGTTGTTGGCTGCGAAGAATCGGCACAGCCAGGTTTCGGTTGCGAGGACTTCTGCAACAGCCCAGGAGCCAACACCTCCTCCGGAGTCGAGCAGTGCGTAACAAATTGCCGCGAAACAGACTGCGAAGCTCTGTGCGCTGTACGCGAGGCCACTAGCGATTCGGACTTCGACCGACAACAGTGCGTGTCGGGCTGTGTCCAAGAGATCGAGGACCCGACCGAGTTGGTCTTCTTCGAGCTACGCAAAGCTGTCGCGCGGGTGACCGTCGACAACGAAGGGTTCTCGTTCGACTACGTTCCTTCAGTCGAGAACAGCAATCCAGGAGGGTGCACCATGTCACCGACTGGTATCGCGAATGCAAGCTTCCAGAATCGGGGCGACCTTTTCAGTTTCACCGACCCACGGGACGGCAGCAACATCTGGGGCCTTTTTGACGAAAGCAAGAACACCGAGTGGGTCGGCCCAGGCGATGGTTCCGCGACGATAGCGTGTGGCCCGCCGGAGGCGCCCGGCGTGGGACGAGCCAGCGACGATTTCATCATCTGCAAACTTGCCTGGTCCGGCGAAGCAAGTCGGGTGAAGTTCGGGTCCGACGGCAACGTCACGCGCGACAAGGCCCACGCCAAAGTCGACATTTTCTGCCTCTACGCGGACCCCGATCTCGATGCGGATGCCCAGCTCTGTCCCGACGACGGCGACCCATGCCGGGTCGAGTTCTACTTCCCTCCACTCAATAGATGTGCCAGCGAGCGCACCACATCGGTTTTCCATCCCATCGACTGCACGCGCGACGACGGCACCCGTGGCATGTGCGTAGTTGGGGAATGCGACGAGCACGGCTGCGGACCCGAGCCGTGTGACGACGGCGACGACTGTACGTACGACTACTGTGCGCCAGACGGCGCAGGCTGGAGCTGCCAGGCGGCACCCAACGGACTCGTACGCAAACCCGATGGGACATGTACGTAGAAGCGCAATCTCGGACTCACCATGGCTGCTGTGGTATCGCGAACGCCCCCTACGTTGATCCAGCTTTCGCGATTCCCGTAGAATCACGCCCTGTGAAAAGTCGGATGAAACGCACCCCGCGAACCCTCGCCCTCTTCTGCATCGTGCAGGCGCTTTCGCTCGGCGCGTGTGGTGATGATTCGACTGGCAACGCCGGGGCAGGCGGCACCGCCGGTGGCGGAACTGGCGGAAGCGCCATGCCCTCATGCCCGACGCTCGCCGAGTCGTGGGTCATCGAGGAGCACTGCCTCGCCGGCTTCGAGGCCCAGGTCGTTCCCTTCACCCAAACCGAATGCGCCCTGGTGGTCGCCGGCCCCTTCAGCGGCCTCGAAGGCACCGTCGGTGAAAACGGCGAAATCGACCTCTCGGGATCCTTGGGCGTCTTGCCGTACGAATGCCAAGGCACGGCCACCGCATCCGACATGGACTTACTCTGCAACTCGGATTGCCCCGTCCGCCTCGCCGCGCAGTAGCCCAGCTGTCCTCTACACCATGCTCGACTTTGGCTCAGGCCCGAAGCCACGTCGATCCATGCTTGTGCCCCACACACCTCGCGGTGTAGATAACCCTCGAGGTGATGCCCGTGCGTACAAGAACCTTCCTTGGTTGGTGTGTAGTCCTGTCTTTTGGCCTAGTCGTGGGATGCGGCGACGACGGCATGTCTGACGCCGGGGGTACCGGCGGCGACGGCACTGGGGGTGCCGGAGGTGCCGGTTTTGTCCCGAGTGCGTTCGGCGAATGGATAAAATTCGAACCGGAAGGCGCGGTTTGTGCCAACGGCTCCCAATATAAGTACTTCGTTAACTTCTCCGAGACCTCCGACAACCTCGTCGTCTTCCTCGAAGGGGGCGGCGCCTGCACCAGCTACGAAAGCTGCGCGAGCGGCGGCCCGTTCAACACGGATTGCATCATGGAGGGGCCGGACGCCGAGTGCATTCGTGACGACTACCCGGCCGTCTACCTCCGCGTCGACGCGCTTGCGCCCTTCACGGCCCTCACCGAACCGCTCGGCGTCGTCGACGGCGAGGTCCCGGTCGAGCTCGCCTACCCACCGCTCTCCGACAACACCGACATCAATCCCATGGGCGACTGGAACAAGGTCTTCGTCCCGTACTGCACGGGGGACACCTATCTCGGCAGCCGCGTAAACACCTACGTCGACCCCGACGGTGTCGGCCCCGATGTCGACTTCCACCACATGGGCCATCAGAACATGCTCTTGGTCGTCGAAGAGCTCAACGGCATGTTCACCTCGGTGCCGAAGATGCTCGTCGGCGGATGCAGTGCCGGCGGTGTCGGCTCACTCAACAACTACCCATTCATCCGCGCCGGCATCGACGGCGTCGAGCAAAGCTACCTCTTGGCAGACAGCGGTCCCATCGTCCCGGCGATGCTCCCGAACGGCGACCCAAGCAATCAAGTCGGCCTCCGCGCCGTCCTTCCCCTGTGGGGCGTCGACCCACTCATCGAAGCCTTGCCGATGGGCTCCGACCGAGTCTTCGCCGATTTCGGTGAAGTGAACGCCGTCGTGTCCGAGCTCTTCCCCGACGACCGCCTCTCCATCTCGATCTTCGAGCGCGACTACAACTTCACCGTCGCCACCTACGAAGGCGCGTTTCCCATCTTCTCCGAACCAGGCACCGGGGTAAACACCGGCCCCGGCCGCACCGAGATCTATCGTCTCACCTCGGAAGACCTCAACGCCCTCCGCCTCCGCCTCGATGAGCTCGACAACCTCGCCTATTACATCCCCTACTACCGCAACACCAACACCAGCCACTGCCTCACCGTCACCGGCCTCGAAGACGTCGGCGCCTCCGAGCTCGACTTCATCACCGCCTTCCAAGACGACCCATCCACCGCCACCTGGACCGGCACCGAAATCGACACAGACGACGGCACCGTCACCTACAAAGACTTCATCGAAGCCCTCATCGACGAAAACGCCCCCCTCGACAGCTACTACGAAGGCACCTGCGAAGGCAGATTCCAAGTCTGCGCCCTCGACTGCGACACCTACGACGAAGTCATGTGCGAGGCGGCGGTGCAGTAGTCGCGGCGAGCGGGAACGTCCCAATCACGCCTCGGCGCTCAGCCTAGACACGCGCGCGAAGAGCGGGACATCGACTGTGGCCGCTGCACACAATGGCACACCGCTGTCCCCCGAAAACGTTGTGTTTCCAGGGCGGCGAACTGGCACGCGGAATGCATCAATCGACGGGTATGAACAAGCTTCGTCTCGCGCATGGGCTCGCCGTCGTGTTCTTGGTTGGGTGCGGTTCGTCTCAGGAAGGCGCCGGGGAGTTGGGCGGTCCCACGGCAGGCCCCG
>JBATTM010000730.1:0-3593 GCA_049670545.1 Polyangiales bacterium | reverse complement strand
GTGCCTGGCGTCGAGAACGGGCGCCAGAACGCTTCAGTCGTCCGTCGATACTCAATGCAAAGTCGGTGCCATGTCGCTGGTGGCCACCGACGGGCCTCCCCGTGCTCGAAGGCCCTTGGCACGGGTTCTGCTATAGCTCGCTCCATGAACATACGTACCACCGTGGCCGCATTGGGCATCCTCTTATCGGTACTGGCGACGCAACAGTCGACCACACGCGCAGAGGACGTCCGGGTCTAGCGGCCAGCGACGCAGGACTGCCCCGTATGAGGCGTTTCGCGACATCGGAGCCGATCGAGCCTAGCGGCCCCGACTACGGCTCCGACGCTCGCTCGACGTGGCAAGGATTGTTCGCGCCATGCGCCCGTTCCGCCGCCGTGCGACCCAATTTGTCGAGGAGCAGCGGATCGGCGCCGGCCCCCAGAAGGGCCGCGACGGTATCTTCGAGGTTCTTGGCGCACGCATACATCAGCGGGGTGCTCCCGAGGTTGTCTTGCGCATTCACCTCGGCCTGGGCCGTCAAGAGTGCTTTCACGACAGCGGCATTGCCGCTGAACACACCGTAGTGAAGCGGTGTGCGTCCAAGGGTGTCTACCTGGTCGAGTCCCGCGCCGCGCTCGAGAAAGAAGCCGACTTCCTCGAGCGCACCCTCGCTGGCAGCCCAACTAAGGGGCGTTCGACCCGCGCCATCTGCCTCGTCAGTGGGTGCGCCTCGACTACCGAGCCACTCGACGAACGCGAGGCCACCATCGCTACGGACTCCGGCAACCATGATCGCGTGACCACCCTCGATCGTGGCCCCTTTCTGAAGCCATCGTGCGGCTTCGTCGCGATCGCCACCGCGGACGGCAAGCATCAGTCGATCTTGTGGGGTGGGGAGCTTCGGCATCAGGCGCTCCGCACCCATGGCTTGGTTGAGGCTTCCCGACTGAACCGGTGGCTGGGCGCGAAGCGCGTTCTCACGCGCCGCGCGCTCCGCGGTGTCATCACAGCCGAGCCAGGCTATGCCGAGCCCGAAGGCGACGAGTACGCCAACCGCTGGGTGCGGGGTCAAGCTCCGCTGAGAGCGGCGTCGATCAAGGGGGCCACGATGTTGATGCCCGGATCCTCGTCGTTGTAGCCATTGGGTGGCTCTACGAGTCGGAAGCGTTGGTCCTGACCGATGAACCCGTCGATGAAGTCTTCCATCGTTTGAAACGTTCCGGGGCATTTCCAGCTTTGGCTCCATGGCCACTGCCATGCCTCATACCATTTCTTCTTGCGAACGCTCGGGCAGTTGTGGCTCCCGATGAAGGTGATGATAGTCGAGCAGTGGCTGTCGTTGATCTGCCGCTCGTAGGGAATGTTCCACGAGAAGTTCGGGAACTGCGCCAGCTGGTCGACGAGATCGTCTTGGTCGTCCTTCCACTTCCCGAGGATCCCGGCCGCGTCGATCCCTGGGTAGAACCGCTCGTACGAAAAACGCGAGAAGTTGAAGTCTCGCGAATACCCGGTGTACGCCAACTGGTCGTTGGGGAACTCAGTCGCCACCGTGGCATTGATGCTGCCGAAATCGCCGTCATCGAACGTTGCGGGAAGCTGGTCGAACACAGAGGGTAGATCCCAAGACGAGGTGATCGTATCGTGCAACGGTCGAGAGTTTGAGTTTGCGTTCGGGGCGGGGAAGATCGGGCCCGAGTCGTTGATCATGTAGCCAGCGTTGGGGTTCAAGATCTGCCGCGCGAAGTAGTAGCCTACACCGGTCGCGACACCGCCTGCGCTGTACCCGCTCACGACCATGCGGTTGACGTTGGGAAAGCCCGCGGCGAGGTAGTTTAGGGCTGCGATCGTGTTGTTGTACCCGTTGTGGTACCAGGTGAGAGGAGGCTCCTGTCCGGTCGGGTCGACGTACGTGGTGACGCTGTTGCCAACGTGCACGTCTCCGGTGCAGTAGGGCATGTACACCACGTCGAAGCCTTTGGTGATCAGGTCAGTGCGGGCGCGGAACGGAATTCCAGGATCGGCGCCGTTGACGAGGGGGGCTGCGAACTTGGGTACCGTCGTCTCGATGTAGTCGTCCGGAAGCCCGTTGCGGTTGGCAACGCCGAGGATGCCGAGTCGGCCGCTGCAGCCGTCGTAGTCCCAACATGCACCACCGCCTTCGAAGTACAGAAGAAGATCATCTGATGCGGGGTTGTCGTACACGTAGAACTTGTATTGCGACCCGTTGCCGCACACGGTTCCCGGCAACTCGACCTGCTGCCACGGGTAGTTGTTCTCACCGTCGACGATGTCTTCGAGGCCGATTGCTCCGGCCGACTGCGTGACCAAAAACGTGAGCGCAAACGCGCACAACGAAACCACTCCAAATCGCATAGCGTCCTCTCCTTTACAACGGGATCCAGGTGTCGGGTGAGCAGACTATCGGCGACCAGGACGCGAATTTCAAGACCGTCCTGACAGAGACAACGTGAACTATTTGTGTCGCGGTTCGCCGCCCTCGCGCTCCGCTTCCTGTTGCGCTTGCCACGCGCGCTTTACCTCGTCGTACTCCGCCTTCCGGCGCAGCGCGTCATCGAGTTTGTTCGGAAGCTCCGCCAGCCGCGAGCCGTGCAGAGACACGGTGAGCTCGAAAAGGCCGACGTCGCGTTCTGACAGATCGTCTCCGTGTGTATCGAGTATCAACTGCGCAACTTCGACGTAGTCTTCGGAAAGACGACGTCGATACGCGAAGTAGTCGTTGATCTCGTCGACGCTTGCGGTGTTCGAGGAGACCCGACCGAATTGCTGATTGCGGCGTTCGTTTTCCGCGCGCCGCGCCTCCAAGACTTTCGGATCGTCGGTGGGCGCCGCAAGCAACCAGTAGAGGCTATCCGGCGTTTTCTCTCGGAGCGCATCGTAGTCGAGGTTTGCGAGATCGAAGTGGGGTGCCGTCAGAACCGAGTCGGGCGGGATCTCGATATCTGGCTCCTCGAACTCGAGATCGCCGGGCGCCTGTTCGGGGCGAACGGGCTGTTTGGCCCGGGTTTCACGCGTATTCGTCTCCACCACCGAGGTTTCGGTCGCCGACCTCCGGTTCGCAATGACGTAGGCGATCACGAAGCAAACCAGCAGCGCGCCTCCGAAAACCGCGAGCTTCGCTCTCGATCCTGACATCACGCGAGAGTAGGGGGACGCGGCCGCGCAATCAACTCCGCGTTGCGAGCGTGTATAACAGGACGCCGTGTCGATTTGGAGCTACGTCGTCGCCATCGTCGGAGGGATGTTCCTTGCTTCTGCGTTCGTGGTGGGCGGCGCGTGGCCGGCGGCGCTGTTGGGCGTAGCGGCGTTCGTGCTCGCCGCCGAGTGGAGCCGAGAGACCCGCGTTGCCGTGCACGCGGCGCTCCTCTTCGGGGTATGCGGGTACGTCGGTGGCTACCATTGGCTCCAACCCGCCCTCGTGGCCTTCTCAGGCGGATACCAGCTCTTGAGCTGGGCGGTGTGGCTTGCGCTCGGTGCTTGGGTCGCGCTTCGTTTCCTTCTGATCATGATCGGATATCGCGCGCTTCGTCGCCGTCGCTGCAACACGATACTGGCGCTCATGCTTCCGTGGCTCTCGATCGAATGGTTGTATC
>JBATTM010000729.1:0-9513 GCA_049670545.1 Polyangiales bacterium | reverse complement strand
CCTCGCGCGAGGGCTCTTCGAACTCGGCATCGAACTCCGGCGGGTGGTGGTATGCGGCGACGAAATTCCCACGATTCGGGATGAACTCAACGCATTGCGCGACTCACACGATCTGGTCTTCACGAGTGGTGGCGTCGGGCCTACGCATGATGACGTGACGATCGAAGGTGTCGCCGCCGCCTTCGATCGCGCCGTGGTGCGGTCTGCGGCCGTCGAGAACGTCATTCGCCACTACTACGGAGATCGTGCGACCGACGCCCACTTCCGGATGGCGAACATGCCCGAGGGCAGCGAAATGATACGGAGCGCCGAAGCTCCCTGGCCCACCGTCGTCATCGAGAATGTGTACGTGCTTCCCGGGGTGCCTCAAATTTTCGAGCTCAAGTTCGATGATCTTCGCAAGCGCCTCGACAACGGGCACGAATTCCACTCGATCTCGGTCTACACGCGGAGCGGTGAGGGGGAGATCGCGGAACTCCTCGAACGCATCGCCAAGACCTTTCCCGTCGTCATGGTGGGCAGCTACATCAAGTGGAGCGCGTCCGACTACAAGACGAAGATCACATTTGACGGAAGTGACCGCGAAGCGATCCAGAAAGCCGCCGACATGCTGATCGACGAACTCGATCCCGGTTTGTTCGTCCGGCGCGAACCTACTTGAGCCACCGAAGTTGCTGCTTGCCCGGGTCGGTTACCTTTCGGGGGTCTTCCGCGGGCTCGACTTCTTCGGCGCTTGGATCGCCACTCGCCTCGAAGCTGTCTGCTTCCTCGGCGGGGTACAAACGAACTGCCGTCCGCGTATCGATGCGAACTTGCTCGGGCCGACCTTGGGCCCGCGTCGTGACACGCATCTGGGAGCTCGCCTCGGCTTCGGAGTACGCAGTGAAGTTGGACAAGCGCACGACCGCCGACCCTAGAATCGATGCCTGGTATGCGTCGAGAGTCGCGTCCTGCATCGGTTGCGGCGTGGCACTCTGATTGGCAGAGATCTGAAGCTTGAGGGTGCCCTCGCTCATCTGCGTCAGATCATAGGTCACTGACTGGTCGATCCACGCGCCCGAGAGCTCGACACGACGATCGACTTCCCAGCGCGCCCGAACACCCACGGGCTCCGCGGGGAACGGGATGGTGAGGAGCGCCGATCGGACGTTGCTGAGGAGGGCGAGTAGACGCGGCGGTACGCCCTGAGCGCCTTCCAACTGGCTTCGCCGAATTCGACCCTGCGCGTCCATCTCGCTCCAGCCTCGAAGCTGTAGAAGGGGCTCGAGGGACCGCTCGAGCTGCTCACGCGCGACCGGCTGCATCTTGTCGGCAGCCTTCGAGAGGCGGACCTGTGTAAGCTGACCAGGGTGCCGAATGAATCCTTCGGGTGTGGGTTGAGCGGGCCCCATCTGCACCTGGAGCTGAATGGGGGGAAGCCCGCCACTCGCGCCCTGTCCATTCGACTCGAGAGCCCTGAGCATCACGAGCTCGACGTAGAGCACCTCGGTCTGCCCAGGTTGGACGCGGTACCGGAGCGGTGCGCGCGGCGTGAGACCGGGGTCGAGCACGCGGACGGTGGGAGGAACGCGTTGCGGTGGTCCCGGGTCGACGATCGCGGTCTGCGGTTGGTAGGGAGAGCCACAAGAAAGGCTGATTAGCAGGGGGGCAGCAAGCAGGAGCATCCGAAGCATCGCAGGGTTACCTTTCGCTTTCAGTCGAGAGCCGCAAGACGGAGCTTCTGGCGGACTGAATGGGTTCTGTGGCCTCAGGCGAGACGAGAGCAACATCGGCCTCGGACTCCGACTCCATGTCGGCGCCGAGCGAAACCGGAAGGTTGAGATCGATCAGAGCGTGCCCGCTCGCGGTCATCTTGTACGTTCGGACATGGAGTTCGAGCTGCGGGTTCAAGTCGGCGATCTGCGAAGGCGCGTTTTGCTGGACGTCGACACGCACCCGCAGCCGATCGTCGACATGGTCGACCAGTTCGTAGCGTGTCACCTGGGTAACGCGTGCACTCCAAATCCGAAGCTGCCTGCGCACCTCCCACACGGCGCCCACGCCAACCGGCTCAGCGGGAAGCGGAATGGTGGCCACTGCCGACCGAACGTTGCCTAGCATGATCGTCACACGCGGATTGATTCGCTCTTGGCCCCGCGTCCACGGCACATCCGAGTCGACCACGATCCCGCGGTCGTCTAGATCGAATCGCCCTCGCGTGTCGTTGAGCGCCAACACCCCGGCTTCAACGTCCCGCACGTGGCGAATCGCGGTGCCCTCCGGCAAGATGGGAACCGCCCTCGAGATGCGCAGCACATACCTGGTCCCGTTCTTGGGCAGCGCCACGGTCGGACCGGCGTGAAGGGAAAGGCGCACGCCGGGAAGCACCCCAAACGCGTTCTCGATTTCTCCTTCGCCCTCGGTGGTCGACGTGCGGGTGCGCACTTCCAATGTGCTTCGAACCACGGTGTCGGCGGCAATGGCGTAGCGCAGTGTGCTGCGAGGTTGCTCACCGGCTTCGATGAGCGTCACCGACAGCTCAGGAGGTGGCGGCTTCGGTTTGTCCTTTTTGCATCCAGCCATGCTCGCGCAGGCAATGAGCCACATGCACAAGGCGATTTTCTTCCGCGTCATCTCTGAGAACTCCCCTATACTCCGGGCTTCCTTCTAGAGAGGATTTGCCACCAGAGCAAGTATGGATCGACCACGGCCAGCAGCGATGCAACCGGAGGAGGCCGCGACCGAGCACCCCCCCACATGGGCCGCAGCCCCGTGGTGGGCGGTGGCCCTTCTCTTTCCGCCTGTGTACCTGTTCTCGATCCTGGTCGGGTACGCGTTCTACCTCACGTCAGACAGCATCTCGGCCCTGTGGCCCGCGAGCGGCGTCGCACTCGCGACGCTTACCCTGACGCGATACCGGATGTGGCCGCTAATCGTGGCCCTGCTCACCGTGGTCGAAGTGTCGATCCCGCGGATCCTCTCGGACGCCGATATCCTGGCGATCGCCAGCCTGTCCAACGTCGTCGAGCCCATCGTGGGGGCGCTTCTGCTGCGCGTCATCTTCGGCACTCAGATCGACGTCTCCCGCTTCCGGCACGCGGTCGGGCTCGTGGTCTTCGCCGCCATCCTCGGCCCCGGCGTCACTTCGTTGCTCGGAGCCTACCAAGTGAGCTTGCTCGAGCCGGACATTGGGTTCGTCGCAGCGTGGCAAGTTTGGTGGTTCGGCGGCGCCCTCGGCGTGTTCGTCGTGGCACCCGTGATTCTCGCGTGGGCCAATCGCTCCGCAGTCGAGCGCCTCTCGAAGGAACGGAGTCTTGAGCTCCTCACTCTCGGTGTGATGATCATCGTTGTCGGGGTTTGGATCCTCGGCGCGGCGCCTCACCCCTTTCGCTCGATCCTCGACTTTCCCTTCGTCGCGTTCCCGCTTCTTATCTGGGCGTCCCTTCGTTTCGACGTTCGCATCGTCACCGGAGCGTCGATGCTCGTTGCGTTCTTCACCGTATGGAACGCGACTCTCGGACGAGGCCCGTTCACGATGATCATCGCCGAGACGATTCAGGCAAACATCCTCGCAATTCAGGCGTTCATCAGCACAGCGGTGCTTTCCGCTCTCTTCCTCTCTGCTGCGCTCGCCGATCGTCGCCGGATCAGCGAGGAGCGCGCAGTGCTTCGTGCACAGGTCGCCGAGGCCCAGAAGCTCGAATTGGTCGCGCGGCTCGCGGGCTCAGTCGCGCACGACTTCAACAACGATCTGACGATCATGATGAGCTGGGCAGATTTCTTGGAAAACAAGGCTGGCGACGACCCAGACGTCGAGCGCGCGGTCTCGCAGATCTCGAGGGCAGCGCAGCGGGCTGCATCGATCACGAACCAACTATTGTCGTTCGGACGCACGCCTCCGGGTCCCAAGCAAACCGTCGCTGTCCCTGATCTCACGCCCGCGTGGCATAGCCTCCTGCGTCCTTTGTTCCACGGCTCGCGCCGGCTCGAGGTGTCCGCCGACGAAGACGCGGGATACGTTCGCGCCGATCCTCATCAGCTCGAGCAGGTTCTCCTGAATCTCGCGATCAACGCGCGAGACGCAATGCCAGAAGGGGGCGCACTCACGATCCGCGCAAGCCGAGTTGCACGCATCGACCCGGATCGTGGCAGCACGCCCATGATGTGCATCACGGTTCGTGACGAGGGAGAAGGCATGTCGAGCGCGGTACTCGACCGAATCTTCGAGCCATTCTTCACCACCAAAGAGGATGGTCGTGGAACGGGCCTTGGTCTGCCTTCGGTCCAGCGAATCGTGCGCGGCCTCGGCGGCCGAATCGAAGTCGACTCGGCGCCGCGACGGGGAACGACGTTTCGGCTCTACCTCCCGACCGTCGAAGCTCCCGCTCGAATGAGCGAACCTCCCGCGCCCGAACTCGGGCCTGCGACGGAGACAATCCTCGTCGTCGACGACGACGACGGAGTGCGTGACGCTGTGGTGTTGGCCCTCGAGAGCGGTGGCTACACGGTATTGAGGGCGGCAGACGGAGAAGAAGCACTCGAGGTCGTCCGCGCTCACGGCGACATCGTCGACCTGGTAATCACGGACCTCAACATGCCGAAAGCGGGGGGCGAGGCCTTGATCAAAGATCTCAGCACAAACCATCCCGCGCTCCCTGTGATGGTGGTCAGCGGCTATTCCTCGAGCGACAGCGGCGACCTCCCCGACGACGTCTTGTTCGTTCCGAAGCCTTTCTCGTCACAGGTGCTCTTGAGCTGCGTGCGTCAAGCGCTGACCCATCCGCGCTAGTACCACCCACCAATCCCGAGCGAGAACGCCTGATACTGAGCCGCCACGTCGAGAGAGGCAGAAATCTGCCAACGGTAGTCGTCCGGCCAGATGCCGAAAACGTTCCACTTGAGTACGTTGATGTCGATCCCAAACGTGGTGTGAACTCGGGCCGACGACGAAGCGAACCGCGTAGGCTCGACGTAGCTCCCGAAGCGCCCTTTCATCCGCCGTGGCCAGAACTCGGTCTCGTACCCGATTCGAGGGGTGAACGTCATCTTCTCACCTGATCGCTGCACCGTCTGGAAAATGAACGACTCGACCCCCACCGCATCACTCAGTCGCCCGGTAAACGACAAATCGATCGCAAGCAGATGGTACCGTCGAGGCCATTCGTTGCGATAGCGGTTGCGAATCACTTCCCAGGCCTGCTTCTTGACTTGCTTTCGCCACCTCTTGATCTGTGCGTACTTTCTCGCGTATCGCTGCTCGATCATGCGGAGTTCGAGTTCCGCATCCGCGCCCGATCGCGCACGGGCTTCATCGATCTCCCGCAACTCCGCTTCACGAACGCCGCGCTCCCGGCGTGCGAGGCGCTCGAGATCGGCTGCGGCCAATTGATCGACGCCGACCCACGCAGGATTGGGAGGACGCGGACCGAACTGGTACGAGAACCCCATGCTTCCGGTCGTAGGCAGCTTGGTCGATTCCGGCAGGAAGAACTGGTCACTGCCCGGACGGTCGTCGAGATCCCCCTGGGTCCGAAGGCCGGTACCCATCTGTGGATAGAGCGATGCGCCGAGGCGCCATCGCTTTCCGTGAGGCTGCACGATGAGTCCTACTTCAGCGCCTAGGCCCATCGAACTGTACGCGTTCTTTCCAGGGCCGATCTGCCGACTCGAGAAGAACGCGCGCTGGCGAAGGATTCGAAGCCCGCCACCGAGGATCACCTGCCCGTCGAGAAACCCGTAGCCGACTTGGATGTGAAACGTGGTGAAGCGTAGACGCAGCGTACCGAGCTCCTGGGTGGCGGGATTCACGACTCCAGGGGAGGAAACGAACTGCGCGTCGATCGCCAGACCGATGCCGAAATTCCACATCTGCCAGTAGGCGCCCGGGATGAGGAAGAACAGGTCGTCGTCCTTGAAGTTGTCTTGTTCGCCGAGAACGCGGCCGCTGTTGTAGAAATCGCCGGAGGACAAAGGGACGGTCAACCCGAGCGCGAGCCAGTAGTCGTACCATTCTGGCCACTGCGGTCCTCTCCATGCCACTGCAGCCGGATTCTCGAGTCCCCCCTCCACCCCCTGCGCGAGCGACGTCGCTGCGCCTGCCAGCCCGGTGACTCTCGAGGTGCCGATGACGACTCCTCGGGTGAGGTCGACGGTGTAGTTCGACGTGTCGATAGGGGTTCCGTTTGGGCCGAGTTGCGCCGAAGCCCCCTGGGTGATCACGAAGAACGCCACCACGAAGCTCAAGACACGCGCAAGGGCACTCATCACGGTTCACGCGAAACTACCGGCGCTGCCGCGGAACGTCACCTTCTTTCGTGCAGCCCGGGGACGACCGATCTGATATACGCCGTATCGCGATCGCCCGAGATCGTCCGCCGCCCTTGAAAGGCTCCGCCTTACTTGAGGAAACTCCTCAAAGAACCTCTATTCCACTTCCTCTTGGGGGGAGTGGCGCTGTTCGTGCTCTACGGTGTCGTGGGCGATCGCGAGCAAGACGTTCGGACCTCGAACGTGGTGGAGGTCGACCGAGAGACGCTGCTTACGTTCATTCAGTACCGTACGAAGGCTTTCGAACCGTCGGTCGCTGCGAAAAGGCTCGACGCTCTTTCAGACGAAGAGCTCGACCGGCTGATCGAGCAATACGTGCGCGAGGAGATCCTGTACCGAGAAGCGATCGCGCTTGGTCTCGACCAAGACGACTACATCATTCGGCGGCGGCTGGTGCAGAAACTCGAATTCATCACGGAAGGATTCGCCGAAGAAACCGTTACCCTCGATAAGGCAACCCTCGGGGCCTACTTCAAGGCGAACAAGGCTGACTACCACGTCGAACCGTCCGTGACCTTCACCCACGTTTTCTTCGAGACCGAGAATCGCGCGCCCGGGGCCGCCAAAGCCATGGCTGAGGCGAAGCTGGCGGAACTGAACCGGGACCAAGTCCCGTTCAGCAAGGCGCCGGCGCATGGCGACCGGTTCCTGTACCACCTCAACTACGTCGAGCGGACCCCAGCGTACGTCGCGAGCCATTTCGGGGGAGACATGGCGGAGGAGATCTTCACACTTTCGGCGGATACGACACGGTGGCTTGGGCCCCTTCGCTCTCCGTATGGATTTCATTTGGTGTTGATCGCTGCGAGCGAGGCCGGTCGTGACCCGGCCTTGGAGGAAGTCAAAGACCGAGTCTACGAAGACGCTCGAGTCGATCACACGCGAAGGCGCACCGAGGAAGCCGTCGAGAGGGTCATCGAGGCCTACGAGGTACGCGTGGCGCCAGTGGACGCGATACGTCCCGTAGCCGCTCAGGAAGAGAACATCTCCCCGTGAGATGGTTCTTCATGGTCGTGTCTTGGACGCTTCTGGCGCCGGTGCCCCACAGCCGAGCGCATGAGAGCCGCCCGCTGTACGTCGAGATCAACGAAGTGGCACCGCGCGAGTACGCAGTTCGGTGGAAAGCCCCACCCGTGGTGCGCGAGGAGAACGCGCCGAGTATCGAGCTGCCGGAGGACTGCGCGATCATGAACGGCGAGACCGCTCGACCCAAGGGGGCTCGACGAGGCAGTCAACGCTATCGATGTGCGGAGCACCTCACCGGACGCGCGGTCGTGGTCTCCTATCCGGTCTTCAACCCCTCGGTCTCTACCCTCGTTCGCATGACGTCCCTTCGTGGCGCGAGCCACACGATCCTTGGGACACCCGAGACGACCGTGCTTCTCATCCCGATGACGGAAACCTTCGGGAACGTTGCCACGCAGTATCTCGCGCTCGGTGTGCGGCATATCCTCGAGGGATACGATCATCTCCTATTCCTGGTGTGCCTCTTGCTCATCGCGGGCACAGGGCGTCGAATCATCATCACCGTAACCGGGTTCACGATCGCGCACTCGATCACCCTGGCCCTGAGTACGCTCGGCTTGATATCGGTCCCGGTCGCGCCTGTCGAAGCGGCAATCGCCCTGAGCGTCGTGTTCCTCGCCGTGGAGATCGCGCGCCATGACGACGAGAGCCTCACGTATCGATATCCGATCGCGGTCGCTTCCGTGTTTGGCCTATTGCACGGGTTCGGGTTCGCCACCGTCCTGAGCGAAACCGGGCTCCCGCAAACCGAGATCCCGAGTGCGCTCCTGTTCTTCAACCTCGGGGTCGAAGTCGGGCAACTGGTGTTCGTTTTCGCCGCGATTGGCGCTTGGCGTCTCGTCCGAGGCCTCGCCGAGCGGGTGCGCCGGGAAGCCTTTGGAGTCGCGGCCGGGCGGTCTCTCGAAACCGTCACCGCATACGTCGTCGGTGCCCTCGCCTCGTTCTGGCTGATCGAGCGGGTTGCCGGGTTCTGGACAACGTAGAGCGATTTTCTCGCTCCGCGCGGCGTGTGCTAGCCTCCGCGCCATGAAACGAATCGCTGTATTGCTCGTGGGGCTCGTGGTTCTGCAGGCGTGCTCCAAGTCGGGGTCGACGGACGACGGAACGATCGGCAAAGGAATCAGTGTCGAGAACATGAGGCCGCCAGAGGCCGCCAAGGTCGTGGCCGAATTCCAGGCAAAGTACGGAATCCAGACGATTCCGCCTCCCGACGTGGCGGTAACGTCCATGGCGCAGGTGCTCGAAATCATCCGGGGAGACAAGCTCTCTGAGTTTGAAGAGGCCCGTGAGTTCACGGCTGGCAAGCAGGGGCCCGAAGCGCTGACGGTCCGATCGTATCTCGAGACCTCCTACGCCGGCGCCCTCCTATTGGCAGCAGCGATTCTAGAGGAAGAGCGGCGTCAGGACATGACCGAGCTCCGCCAGGCGCAACAATCGCGTCCACTCGAAACCACTTCGGACCGCACGAGCGACAAAGATCGTGCGACGATGCTTCAGATGAAGGCGGAGGATCTGCGCAAGGTCGTTCGCGCGCTCAAGGTGCTCTCGGAAGAGCCCCTCACTTCCGGTGCCGACCTCGCGGAACAGGCGATTCGACAAGACCCGAAGAGCCAACTCGCCTACCTCGCGAGCGCGAACTACTACCGCCTGCGCGGCTCATGGTTGGAGTTCGACCGCATGATGCGGTACGCCAGCGACACCGAGACGGGTCAGAATCCGCCTGCGAAAACATACCTGCGTGCGATGGAGGCGCTCGAACGCTACGTCGACGATGCCAAGTGCAAAGAACTCCTCCAAGCGACGCTCGCCCGCCGACCCGATTTCGTGAGGGCGCAGGCGAACTTGGTGTTAGTCGACCGCAATGTGAGGGACCGGTACAAGCAACTTCAGAAGCTGAAGTCGATGGCTCCCAACCACATCGTCGTGAGGCTCGCCGGCCCGATGATCGAGAGCGAGTACGTGACTACCGAAGAGCTGGACCGCGCGCTGCAGAACTAGTCGGGGCCGGATCAACTGGGGCAATCGGGTCGGGTTCGACACGGCCATGTGGCGGACGGCTCGGGGCCGGATCTACTGGGGCAATCGGGGCGGGCTCGACGCAGTCATGTGGCGGACGGCTCGGCTTGCATAGGTGGGCGGGTGCACTTGCAGCGTTGGCCCACGCAAGCCTCGGGGCCGGAT
>JBATTM010000728.1:0-7288 GCA_049670545.1 Polyangiales bacterium | reverse complement strand
GTCGTGTTCTACGCGGGCGAGATGCTGCGCGAGCTTCTTCGCGAGCCGCCTTCCGCGGCGGACAACCAGAACCCGATTCGCCTGTTCGCGGGCAGCGGCCTCCGGCGCGATGCGTGGAAGCAAGTGGTCGATCGATTCGGCCCCGTCGGGATCCTCGAGTTCTATGCGTCGACTGAGGGCAATGCGGTGCTCGCCAATGCATCGGGCGAGAAGGAAGGCGCCCTTGGCCGGCCGCTTCCTGGAAGCGCCGAAGTCACCCTGGGTCGCTACGATTTCGATCGGGGTCAATTCGAACGAGACGCGGACGGACTCGTCCTTCGCCCCGAAATCGGAGAGTCCGGCGTTCTCCTTGCGAGGCTCGACACCAACCATCCCGTGGCCGGCTTCGCCAGCGGAGATGAAGCGGGCAGCCGACTCCTCCGCGGCGTTTCGGATCCCGACGATACGTGGTTCGTGACCTGGGATGTCCTGCGACAGGACGAGGATGGGGACTTCTGGTTCGTCGACCGGGTCAGTCGCATGCTTCGCACACCCACGGGCAGGGTCTCGACGCGAAGCGTGGAAGACGCCCTCTACGGTTGGCCCTTGCTTCGGCAAGCAGTGGTCATCGGGGTACCGCGGGGATCCGCCGAGGCGCCTGCAGCGATCGTCGCCACTCGCGGCGACCGCCCGATGAGCCTCGCCGCCTGGAACGGATTCGCCGAAGCCCTGAGCCCCGATCACAAGCCGACCTGGATCCAGAGGGTCGATCGCATCCCCATGACTCAGGGGTTTCGTCCTGACAAAGCGGCACTCGAAGCAGCCAGCGCGTCGTCGGAGGCAGAAACCTTCGTGTATGACGAGGGAACGGATCGCTACGTGGCGCGCACCGGATCTCCCTCGGTCGTCGCCCCCGGGTCATAAAATCGCGCGGCGGGGCCTCTCTTGCTACATACGGTCTCGATGACCGTACGCGCGTTCGTTTGCTTGAGCCTCCTCACCGTCTTCGCCCTCGGGTGCGACGACCCGGTCGGAGTCGCCTCGAACTGCTTCGACACGGGGGAGTGCAGCTCAGGCGAGTGCATCGAGACCGTCTACGGAAGGTTCTGTTTGCTCACGTGCGAGGCAGACATGGTTCGGTGCGATGACTTCGAGGCGTGCGTCGAGGGCGAGACTTTCATCATCGATGGCGGCGTAGACGCTGGTGTGGACTCGCCCGATGGCGGCGTGGACGGCGGGACCGAGCCGGACGCGGGGGTCCCAACTGGCGCGTTCGTGTGCCTTCCCGGGGACTTGAATTTGCTTGACTTCACCCCGGTCGAAATCGGGCTCGTGTGCACTTACAGCCTCGACTGCGCTGCGGGGGGCATCTGCATCTGCCTCGACGGCGAAAATTGTGATCTGGAAGACCCCGAGCGAGATGGGCCTGTGTGTGTCGAGATTTGCGACCCGACGATGGTCAACCGCTGCCCGTTTCAGCAGGCGTGCGTCGATTTGGGGAACGGCCGCGGTTTTTGTGACCCGAATACCGAACCGGCGATTTGACCGTTTACGTGAGGCGGCCGCGACATTAGACTCCTCCGGTCATGCCCACTCCCCAAGAAGCAGTCGATGCCGTGCGCTCCTACCTCCGCACGCACCCCGAAGAGATTGGCCGCGCGGTTCGAAGCGCCCTCGGGCTCCGGTTCGGAGTTCCGTTGGCCGCCCTGCGCTGGCTTGGTGCCCAGGCCGAGCGCGCCGGCAAGGTCGAAGACTTCAACGTCGATTCGGTGCCTCCCGGCCTTCGGGTGTCGGGCAACGTGGACATGATGTCGACGCCCATTCGGGCCTCTTCGATCATCTACATCGAGCGCGTCGTCTTCAACGAGGAAGAGCTCACGGTCGCGCTGCGATTCGAAGAGGTCGCGCTCAAGCTCAACGGCGACTCTGAGACTCCGGTCGCCGCGCTCATCAAGTCGGGCGCCCTCGATTTGACGAACCCGGGCACGCTCGTCGCGTACATGCCCGGTCGGTCGCCCATCCTTGCGGAGGCCAATGGCAATCGCATCGTGCTTGATTTGATGCGCGATCCGAAAATCGGAAAGAACCCGCTCGTCCGTCGCGCGGTATCCGTCCTGACATCATTCGTCACGCTTCATGGCGTCGAGTCAAATCCCAAGCACCTCGACGTCGCGTTCCGCGCCCTTCCGGTCGGGTTCGGCGGGGCCATCCGCTCCGTGCAGAAGAACATCGTGCAGCCGTCGATGAGCCGCTTCCTCCCCGGGTCGCGGTAACGATGCCGGTTTGTCGCGCGTGCAGAGATGAAGTCGACGAGGTCGTGTCCGTGAAAGCGGACGGTCGTCGCATCAAAGTGTGTGGAGACTGCGCTGAGCGCATTGCCGAGGAAGCCGAGATCGCCGAGATGAGCGAGTCGGTCATCCAAGACATGATGGGCTACAAGGGTCGCCGGTAGCGACGTCGCGCTAGCGCGCCGAGGCCCACGACACTGTACGCAGCCGAAGCCGCGAGTAGTGCGAACTTCAGCGTGGCGAAGGCGAACGCAAGTTGCGGGTAGGGCGCGGGCGAACTGAATCGAACGACCTCAATCAGCAGGGCCGTGTTCTCGAGCACGTCGAAACCCGCTGCACCGACTGCCGCCGCGGCGGCCCGCCGGCTCCAAGTGACCTCGCCGACTCGCACGCCGACCCATCGCGCGAGCATCGCGAAGAAGCTCCCGTAGATGATCAGATAGAGGAAGTCTGCGATGAGGCTGAGCTTCGCGTGCCCGAGTGCGGCGTTGCGCTTCCACTCGAGCAAGATCGCGAGCGCGCGAGTCGGTGTCCGCGCGAATTCGAACGACACGATTCCCCAAGGCGATGTTTGCCCCTGTAGGGGCACATCGACGAACATCATGAGGGCGGTCGAGAACACCAGCAGGATTGCGAGCCTGAGGGTGAGCGCACCGAGGAGTCGTGGATCAGACGACAAGCGCGGGCCCTGTCAGCTTTCGGGCGAAGGCTCTTCGGCCGGGGCTGTCGGCTCGAGATCTCGCGGGAGGTCGCGGATGCGCAACGACTCGAGCTCGTCTTGCAAGAACTCCATCTCGAGCTCCGCGCGACTGCGAGCCGCCACCGCGCGAGAGACGGCCGCCTGTAGCTCCTCGGTCTTCGTGGCTTCCGCGTCGAGCCGGGCGTCGAGTGCTGCGATATCCGCTTGCAGCTCGACTCTGCGTTCCCGTTCTCGCTGGATCTTGCGGTCGAGCTGCCTCGCGTTGTCTTCCTCGTTGGCCAGTTGCTGCAACGTCGCGGTCAAGCGGCGTTCCGTGCTCGAGAGATCGTGCTCAGTCTCCGAGAGCTGCTGTTCGATTGCCGACTTTTCCTGTCGATTTTGGGCCAGTCGGTCGCGGGTGCGCGCCAGTTGTCGCTCTTCGTCTTTGAGTTGTGTTCGCAGGCTCGCGACCTTTCCGTCGGTGCGGGCAAGTCGTTTTGCAAGATCGGTGCGTGTCAGTCGGCTCTGCTCGTAGCGTAGCTCGAGTTGTTCCGCGATCTCACGGGTGTCTGCGAGGTCTTGGCGCAACCCCGAAGCGGCCTCCCGGGCCCGATCTGCTTCTTGCCGCTCGGTTTCCGCTTGTTGGTACATGAACGTCACGACGGCACCCGACGCGCCAAGAAGCGCGAGCGCGAGTGGGATCGTCCATCGCAAAATCGTCTTGATACGCTTGCGCCGTTCTTCGGGCAGCGCGAGTACGTCGAGCTCGTCCGCCAACTCGTCGGCGGTCGGCCGTTCGCTCGATTCGCGGCTCATCCAGCGAGCGAACGACGGGCCGAGGTAGCGAAGTGCCTTCCCAGCTGGCGGGTTCGGAGTCTCGCGCGAGCGTCGTTCGATGAACGTATCGACCGCCCCTGCCGCCACGTCTTCCTGTGTCGTGGGCTCGAGCGCGTTGCGAAGCGACAACGCCAAGGCGAACACGTCCGCTTTGTTGCTCACGGTCGGTTTGTGATCCACTGATGCGAACTGCGCGGCGACCTCGGGCGCGAAATAGGTCGGCGTCCCGGCGACGACCATCTCGGCTTCCGTTGCCGCGACGCCGAGGTCGAGCAGAACCGGAGTGACCTCTTCCCCGCTGAAGCCAGGAATACGGGCCAAGAAGATGTTGTCTGGCTTCACGTCCTGGTGGCGAACGCCTGCCGCGTGCATGGCCGCGAGCGCGCGCGCGAGCGGTTGGAAGATCGAAAGTGCCTCTGCACGACTTAGTGGCTCTCGCTGGAGGCGCGACTGGAGCGTCTCCCCGTCGTACCACGGCATCACGAACCAGAGCCGCTCCTCAAACCAACCATGGTCCTTGAACTGCACGATCGACGGGTGAAACACGGATGCGATCAAGCGCAATTCGCGAAGCGAGCTCTGCTTTGCACTCTTGGAGTGGGCGGCCTGATGCAGCAGCTTCAGGGCCACCACATGGCCAGGAACCTCGGTATCTTTCGCACGATACACATCGCCGAACGCGCCAAGACCGACCCGTGCTTCCACGGCATAGCGGCCACCGACGATCGTTCCATTCGGGAGGGGCTCGATGCCCTCTTGCTCTTGCCCCGAGACCTTCGGGAGCGCCTCGAGTGCAAACGCTTCCATCACGATCCGCCCGAAGCGGTCTGGGTCTCGAATGCCGTGCTTCGCGAGGGCGTCGCCCGCCTTCGCGATCGCCGCGTCGAGTCTCGCGTCCATTTCGTCCGGAGTGCGCCCGAAGACGAACGCCAGTTCTTCCGCACCGAGCTCGCGCGCGTACCGAAGCTCGAGAAGCTCCGCGTCTGCAGGGTCGAGATCGAAACGCAAGCCCTTCAACGGACTTGCCGACGCGTGTTCTGCGGGAAGCGCGCGCCATGGCAGTGCTTCGAGTTCTTCTCGTGATGGGGGTCGGAGAGGTCGACTGGCATTGCGCGCAGCCTCTCGTGCGGCGCGGTAGAGGCGGGCACGAATGCCTGGCGCCTTGATCAACTCTTCGCTGTCCGTCTTGGCGACGTACGCGCGGAGCTTCGCCAGATAGTGGTCTGCGCGTTCAGTCGACCCGGTTCGAATCGCCAAGTACTGACGAAGTCCTTCGGCGTAGTAGCGAAACGCTCTCCCGTGCAGGACGTCTACGATCGTTTGCGGCTGCCCCTGTGAGAGCGCGATCGAAGCCGCGGCCTGTGTGAGCGCAGCGCCACCTTTCGAAAGTGGACGGATTTGATTCAATAGGAAGGGCGCAGTTTGCATAGATCGCCTCGCACGACGTGGGATTTGTAAGGATGGGTCACCCATGAGGCTGTCCTCAACAAAACGGCAACCCTAGGCCCATCCATACGCAATGCTCAGTACCCAGAGCACTGCGAGGAGTGTCAGTGCGGCAACGATGTTCAGGATGAACCCGACGCGCATCATCTGCCGGAGGTCAACGAGTCCGTGGCCGTAGGCGACCGCGTTTGGGCCCGTAGCGATCGGCAACATGAAGGCACAGCTCGCGGAGAGCCCGACCGCAAGCGCTGGCAACAGAGGCGTGACCTCGAGTTCGACGGCTGCCGCGATCGCGAACGGGACGATCATATTCGACGACGCCGTGTTCGAGCACGCTTCCGTGAAGAACACAGTGAACAGAATCATCGCCGCCGTGAGTCCCCACAAGGAATCGATACCGCTGAAAGACAAGAACCAATGGCTGATGGCGCCTGCGAGCCCCGTGTCGAACATCTGCGCGCCGAGCGATAGACCGCCACCGAACAACAAGATCAGACCCCAGTCGATCCGGACTGCATCGCTCCACGGAAGCACTGGCGTCTGCCGATCCCGATCGAGCACCAAGAACAGAGGTATCGCAGCAAGAATGGCGACCGCACCAATGGGAAGTGCTTCCGCCACGGCGTCGGCGCTCGGCGCGTCCATCGCCCGCATGATTCCCGGGATCGTCCACCCAGCGACCGCGAGCCCGAAGCACACCGCGGTCACCGTCTCGCCTCGAGACCATGGGGTCGCGAGCCGCTCGACGTTGGACTCGACCGGCGGGGGAGGGGCCATCCGTTGAAGCGCCACGGCGACCACGCAGGCAAGCGCGAGAGCGGCCGGTACGCCGATGCCCATCCACTGCAGGAAGTCGATTTCGATATCGGCCTGCTGCTGTAGGAAACGAACGGTGATGTAGCTCGGGGGGCTTCCGATCAACGTTCCCATCCCGCCGACGGAACTGGCGTACGCCACGGCGAGGACGTTGCCTGAATTGCCATCGTGCTCCTCGGGAAGGGTGCCGAGAAGGATCGGAATCAGGATCGCTGCGGTCGCGGTGTTGCTGATCCACATCGAGAGGACGACCGCGCTGGCCATGAACGCGAGCCGAATCCGAGTCGGTGAACCCCGCACGAGCGGAAACGTCATCAATGACCGGGCCAGTCGGCGATCGAGTCCGTGCCGGGTCATGGCACGAGCGATGAAGAAGCCTCCGATGAAGAGGAAGATCAGAGGATCTGCGTACGGGGCGAACGCGGTCTTGCTGTCGGTGACCCCGGTGACGACCATAGCGGGGCCGATGAAGAGCGCGGTGACATAGATGGGAACGACTTCGGTTACCCAGGCGACCAGGACCGCGACGAATACCGCTGCCAGGCGCTGGGCCTTCGGTTCCAGTGCGAGCGGAGCGAACCACACGACCAAGAAGACCGTCGGCGTCAGCACCAACCCCACGTTTCGCCGCCCGAACACGCCCATGCCCGCGGCATCTAGCACGTCGCTGCCACGCAGGGTCGAGTCGCGCGGGCGTGAAACTTGCGCCCCATCGGGATAGGCACCAAGGTGTTCCCGTCGTGGCTCAACAACGCGCGGGATTATTCATGATTCTGGCGTGTGCAGCCTTATGTGGCTGCACACCGAAGCAGGCCCCTGTCGAACCGCCGACGGAAGCCTCGAAACCGATCGTGCAGGCGCCCACCGAAGAGGCGCCCGAAGTCGTCCTCGAGGACCCTGTCCCGTTCTGGGATGGCGGTACGAATCAGGGTCAGGTCGATGCGGCAAGGGCAGCCGAGGAAGGCGTTCTTCTCGTCGATCTCGGCGAAGACTGGACGCCGTTCATCTTCACCAACGCGTCGGGTCCCGAAGAAGAGCCGAAGCCGATGGGGTACCGCGATACGTACCTGGCGCTCGCGCGTGGAGAATTCCCCAAGGACCGGCATGGGGAGCGAGCGCGCAAAGACAAGTACCTGGAGCTCTACGGGATTCTCCCGACGCTCAACCTGCTGCGAACCCGCTTCGACGAAGTAAGCACGCTCGAGTGCGCCGGCCAGCTCGACCTCGCCGCACTGCAATCGTT
>JBATTM010000727.1:0-1538 GCA_049670545.1 Polyangiales bacterium | reverse complement strand
CTCGAGTCCCATTTGCGTGAGATACGGCGCCTCCGTGCAAAACAGCGCGGTCTTGGCTGAACATCCGCACACGGTCTCGACGTCGCGTTGGAACCCCGCATCCGAGGGCCCGCCGAACGCGCCGTAATCCCCGAACGCGTCGACACGAACAGTCCACGGGGCCCCGTCGGTCGCGGTTCGTGCCTGGTCACGCAGCTCGTCGAGGATGTCTGCAGAGCGCATGCCCGGAAGAAGCCGCATGTCGATGTCGAGCGTGCACTCGTCAGGGATTCGGTTCGGACTGTCACCCCCCGCGATCCGCCCAAAGTTGAGCGTCGGGGATACGACCTCGAACTCGTCGTCGCGATACCGAGTCTCGAAACCGCTGCGCCACGCGCGAAGCGCGCGCATGACCTCGTGAATGCCCTCGATCGCGTTGACGCCCTCCGCGGGTTGGCTGGCGTGACCGGCCTTCCCGCCCACGGTGATCCGCACGAAGAGCACCCCCTTGTGCTTCTTGATCGGGGTAAGCCCGGTTGGCTCGCCAATGATCGCGTAGCGACCGAGGGGCTCGCCGCGATCGACCAGTGCCCGCGCGCCGGCCATCGTGCTCTCTTCGTCGGCCGTCCCGAGAAGTACGATCGGTCGACGAAGACGCCCGCGGTCGACACGCGAAACGGCCTGGAGGGCGGCTGCGAAGAAGCCCTTCATGTCTGCGGCGCCGAGACCGAAGAGCTTGCCATCCCGCTGCGTCAGGGCGAAGGGGTCGTCGGTCCAGCGCTCGGCGTTGTAGGGGACGGTGTCGGTGTGGCCCGAGAGCACGAGGCCATCGCTCCCTTCCCCCAGGGTCGCCACCAGGTTGGCCTTGCCATCCGTGTCGGGGACCGCCGTGATCTCGGTTTGAAAACCGAGATCGGACGCCCATTGCGCCACCAGGTCGATCACGCCTTGGTTCGACTGGTCGAAGCGTGCGTCGGAGGAGCTCACCGAAGGCGTCGCAACCAGCTGGCGGATCATTTCGGCGTGTGGCGGAAGCATGAGAATAACCATAGCGCCGAAGCTCGCGCGGCAAAATCCGTATTGCGGGCATGGCCGGAAGGACTACGTTGACCCCATGAGCGATAAGACGGCCACGCAGGCCATCACCATCATCGAAGAAACCCACCGCGGCGAGCGCGCCTGGGACATCTACAGCCGGCTCCTCAACGACCGCATCATCTTCTTGGGAACGCCGATCAACGACTTCGTCGCTAACGCGGTGATCGCGCAGCTCTTGTACCTCGAGAGCGAAGACGCGGACAAAGAGATCACGATCTACATCAATAGCCCCGGAGGGATGGTCTCCGCCGGTCTCGCGATCTACGACACGATTCGCTACGTTCGGTGCCCCGTGTCCACGGTGTGCCTCGGGCAGGCCGCGTCGATGGGCGCCTTCCTGCTCGCGTCCGGCACCAAGGGTCATCGGCGCGCGCTGCCCCACAGCCGTATCATGATTCACCAGCCGCTTGGCGGGTACCAGGGGCAGGCCTCGGATATTGAGATTCACGCGCGTGAGATTC